>JAAYQP010000235.1 GCA_012519195.1 Clostridiales bacterium
AGAGGAACCAGCCCATTGAGGCATCGTATTAGTCTCTCTCTTCGCTGGCGCACCACACTCTGGACAGGTGGTATTCACCCATTCATGGATATCTGCCAAAGGAGATTCCCCAGTACCTGTAGGTTGATATTTGTCTACTTCAGGTAGTAGTAAAGGAAGCTCTTCTTCTGGAACCGGAACAGCACCGCAATGTTCACAGTGAACAATCGGAATAGGTTCTCCCCAATAACGTTGTCTTGAGAATACCCAGTCTCTTAATTTATAATTTGTAGTTTTCTTACCAATTCCCTGTTTTTCAAGCATTTCTGGAACTTCTTGTTTCGCTTTTTCAGAATCCATTCCATTCCAATCACCAGAATTAATCATAATACCTGGTTCCGTATAAGCTTCTGTTAGATTTTCTTGCTCCTTGCCATCTTTAGAAATAACCTGAACAATCGGAATATTAAATTTGCTTGCAAATGCAAAGTCTCTTTCATCATGGGCAGGAACACACATGATTGCACCGGTACCATAGTCTGCAAGTACATAGTCAGATAGCCAGATTGGGATTAACTGCTGATTCAATGGATTAATAGCATAGCTTCCGGTAAATACACCAGTCTTTTCTTTATCCTGCATACGATCTACAGAAGACTTCATAGATGCCTTATAAATATAGTCTTCTACTGCTTCTTTCTTCTCTTCTGTCGCCAGTTCCTTAGCCATAGCATGCTCTGGAGCCAGTACCATGAAAGTTGCACCATATAGGGTATCCGGTCTTGTGGTATAGACTTTGATGGTCTTATCACTACCTTCAACTGCAAAATCAATCTCTGCACCGTAACTGCGACCAATCCATTCTGATTGCATCTTCTTAACCTTCTCAGGCCATTCTAATTTATCCAGATCCTCTAGTAAACGATCTGCATATTTGGTAATTCTAAGCATCCATTGTTTTAAATTCTTCTTGGTTACACCAGAACCACAGCGCTCACAGTTACCATTCACAACCTCTTCATTCGCAAGACCTGTTTTACAGGATGGACACCAGTTAATCGGCATTTCCTTCTCATATGCCAAACCAGCCTTAAACATCTTAACAAAAATCCATTGTGTCCATTTGTAGAAATTCGGATCGGTGGTATTCACTTCCATATCCCAATCATAAATGGCAGCAATTTCATTGATCTGCTTCTTAATGTTAGCAACATTCTCTGCCGTTGACTTGCTTGGATGTACCCCCATCTTAATTGCATAGTTTTCCGCAGGAAGACCGAAGGCATCCCATCCCATTGGATGAATGATGTAGTATCCCTTCATGATCTTATATCTACTCCAAACATCACTGATTACATAGCCTCTCCAATGGCCAACATGAAGTCCACTTCCGGAAGGATACGGGAACATATCAAGGCAATAATACTTCGGTTTCTTACCGTCATTTACATTCACTGGATGGCTTTCCCAGTGTTTTCTCCATTTCTTCTCTATTTCCCTATGATTATAAGGTGTAGCCATAATTTACTCCTCCTAATAAATATTCTTGAAAACAATGATTTCTTTACAAATTGCTGTTTCATCCTGATCGCAAGCAGATAAGTACAATTTAATAAATTATAAATAAAAAAACCTCCCGCCTCATTCCTGACTTAATAAGTATAGGATTGCCCTACCTATTCTTGTCATTCTAGAGACGAAAGGATGATCTGCTTCCGTGGTACCACTCTAATTCATAATGCTTGCTCATATTCATAAATGCTTAAAGTAAGCACTTCTTGAATCAATCAATGGAATATGAGATTCTCATTATGCACTTGATATCGATAACGGGAATACCGCCCTAACCTACTAGATTTCAGAAAGGGAGCTCAAAGGCGAGTTGGGAGTCTGTTACTACTGCCTTCCACCACCGGCAGCTCTCTGTGAGCACATCTACTCTTAATACTCCTTATCACAGCTTCTTCTTTATAAAATTGTTAATTTATTGCTTGTACCGATAAAATATCGGTTTAATCAATATTTTGTAACTATTTACTAATATAATCATGGATATTATTTTTGTCAAGGATTTTCTTAACTCACTCATTTTTTAATATTCCTAATCTTCCTACTCTTAGCTCATATTTGTTCCATTCGATTTGTTTCGGCGTCATCGATTGCAAAGCATATTCCATTTCTACTTTCATATAATTAAGAGAAGATTTTCCTAACAGGGGTGCTTACAATGCATTGGCATAGTTTGTCTATAGAAGAGACCTTAAAGCGACTAGACGTGCAATTAAATAGTGGATTATCTACAAAGGAAGTTAAGAAGCGACAAGAAACCTTTGGTTTAAACCGGATCGAAGAAAAAAAAGGGAAAAGTCTGCTTAGAAAATTCTTGGAACAATTTGCGGATTTCATGATAATAATTCTAATGTTTGCCGCCATTATTTCATTTGCAGTCTCCTATTTTGATGGTGAACCGGATTTTGTAGACCCTATCATCATCCTATTAATTATCGTGCTTAATGCAACCTTAGGCGTTTTACAAGAAACAAGAGCGGAAAAAGCTCTGGAAGCTCTGAAAAAAATGTCAGCTCCGACTGCCCATGTCCTTCGAGACGGAAAGGTTAAAGTTGTGGATTCCGCGGATTTAGTCCCGGGGGATCTCATTCTATTGGAAACTGGTTATTTTGTTCCTGCCGATGGTAGATTGATTACTGCTGTCAATCTCAAGGTTGAAGAAGCTTCACTGACTGGAGAATCTCACCCGGTAGATAAAGTCGCTAATATCCAACTAGCTCCAGATACCAATCTGGGCGACAGGTGCAATTTAGTAATGGCAACCAGTACCGTCACCTATGGCAGGGGTCTTGCAGTTGTCACTGGCACAGGTATGAATACTCAGGTGGGTCATATTGCAAAGCTCATTATGGAAGACGATACTCCTATGACCCCTTTGCAAAAAAGGCTTGAGAAAACGGGTAAGATTCTGGGAACAGCAGCATTGATTATCTGCATCTTCATTTTTCTTCTTGGGTTATTGAAGAACCTACCCATATTTGATATGTTTATGACCTCGGTCAGCCTAGCAGTTGCAGCTATACCCGAGGGGCTCCCTGCCATTGTTACTATCATGCTATCCCTTGGGGTCCAAAGGATGGCTAAGAAGAATGCTGTTATTCGAAAGCTTCCTGCTGTTGAAACTCTAGGTAGTGCAACAGTTATATGCTCAGATAAGACCGGTACCTTGACGCAAAATGTTATGACGGTAACCGAGATCTGCTCCTTAAACGGGGCTGAGAACCCGAAAAGTGAGTTTGGTAATTTCCTATTATCCCATGCCGCTTTATGTAATGATGCTATTTTACAGGTTGATAAAAAAAATGTATCGGCAACCGGAGAACCTACAGAGAAAGCACTGATTCTTGCAGCCTACCAAGCGGGAGCAAATAAATTATCACTTGATAAGAACCATCCCCGGATTGGTGAAATCCCATTTGATTCGGAAAGAAAATTAATGACAACAGTACATACTTCATCGGACCATAGCTATCGGAGTATCACAAAGGGAGCCTTCGATTTTCTAATTAACCGCTGTACCCATATCTATTTAAATGGAACACAGATACCATTCACACAGAAAGAGAAGCAAAGGATCAATTCTATCAATAACTCTATGACTGCTAGGGCTTTACGAGTAATTGCAGTCGCCTATAAAAATGTTACAAAGTCAGATGTTAAGAAGATTACGAATGATTTGGAAAATGGACTCACCTTTATTGGTTTGATCGGTATGATTGATCCCCCTAGAGAAGAGGTGAAAGCAGCCGTTCATTTGTGTAAGCAAGCTGGAATTAAACCGGTCATGATTACAGGTGACCATATTTTAACGGCGGAAGCGATAGCCAAAGAACTTGGTATTCTAACGAATCCTTCCCAAGCAATCACAGGGGATCAACTCTCGAGAATGACTGACGAAGAGCTTACTAAAGTAATTCCTCGTTACAGTGTTTTTGCCCGGGTATCCCCAGAGCACAAAGTAAGAATTGTTAAAGCTTTTCAAAGCCGTGGGGAGGTTGTTGCCATGACTGGAGATGGAGTAAATGATGCGCCCGCATTAAAAACAGCAGATATTGGCTGTGCTATGGGCATCACTGGCACCGATGTGGCTAAAAGTGCTGCTGATATGATTCTAACGGATGATAATTTTGCTACCATTGTATCCGCTGTGAAGGAAGGTAGGGGAATTTATGATAACATAAAGAAAGCAGTACATTTTTTGCTTTCCAGTAACATCGGTGAGATCCTAACCATTTTTGTTGCGATCTTGCTGGGTCTGCCCACTCCTTTAGTAGCAGTTCAACTCTTATGGGTGAATCTTGTGACAGACTCCCTGCCGGCTATTTCTCTTGGTGTAGAGCCTGCTGCCGCAGATATCATGCGAAAGAAACCTGTATCACCGGAAAAAGGTATGTTTGCTGATGGGCTTGCTTTCCGTATCATCGTAGAAGGGATCATGATTGGTTCCTTAGCCTTGGTTGCCTTTGTCATAGGATATCATTCTTATGATATGCAATCCCTGATAAATAATATATCCAGTCAGGAAATCACCAATAACATGTCTGCTACCTATATCCCATGGGTTGGAAGGACTATGAGTTTTGCCGTATTGAGTTTATCTCAACTGTTCCATTCCTTTAATATGCGAAGCGAGCACTCTCTTTCTGAAGTTGGATTATTTGGTAATCGTAAACTGGTATATTCCTTCCTAATCTGTGGTTTCCTACAAATCGCAGTTATTTCCTTCGCTCCGTTAGCATCCATCTTCCAAGTAGTACCGCTAAACCTTAGACAATGGGCAATTGTACTTTTACTCTCCATGTCTCCGATCGTGATTGTAGAATTACAGAAGAACTTCAATCGTCGTTTTCATTCATAGTCAATATCATTGACCGTGATAAATCAATCAATTTAAGATAAGGTTTCACGAAATACTATATAAATTGTATTTGTAAATAATTTACATATTTTTATAAGCTTGTACTTGAATTTTATGAAATTTGGGTTTATCATTAATACAAAAGAAATTAATATGAGGTGTTGGCATGGACATAACGAAAAAAATCAAGTCCGCTGCGGAAAAACCATACGATGACTCTCTATGGGAAAAAAATATATTTTCTATGTATGATAATATGCCCTATCGCCGCGATAAGGATCTATGCAATCAATCCAATCTTAACATGGAGAGCGGCAATATAATCAAATATTATCGATGTATTACAATGGAACCCTATGAGATTAAAAACTAAACTCAGATACGTAAAGATAGACACAGATTCGATTTGGGTCTGAGTCTATTGGGAATAACTTTACGGATCTTACATAAAAAGCAAAAGGGGAAGGAATACTACAACTTTGTATTCCTTCCCCTTTATTCTCGTTTTTTGTATAGTACAATAAGAAAAGTTTCTTTACTCTTCACAATAAGGTCATCTATATAATTGTGAAACTAGTAAAATATTATAATTTTATATACAGCATATACTAAGACTTGGCTCCGTGCTAGGATAATACCTTAAAAGCATCTCTTCCAGGATATCTAGCGCTGCCACCTAGCTCCTGTTCAATTCTTAATAGCTGATTATACTTAGCTACACGATCTGTTCTGGATGGTGC
This sequence comes from Clostridiales bacterium, assembly GCA_012519195.1. Taxonomy (GTDB): domain Bacteria; phylum Bacillota; class Clostridia; order Lachnospirales; family Lachnospiraceae; genus Mobilitalea. Next base: position 5,647 of record JAAYQP010000235.1, read on the forward strand.
ACCGGTCTTAATCTGACCTGCATTCGTTGCAACTGCAATGTCTGCTAAGGTAACATCCTCAGTTTCACCGGAACGGTGGGATACAACCGCTGTCCAGCGATTATTCTTTGCCATCTCGATCGCATCTAGGGTCTCAGTTAAGGTACCAATCTGATTTAATTTAATTAATACTGAGTTCGATATTCCTTGCTCAATTCCCTTTCGAATTCGGTCGGTATTAGTAACAAACAAATCATCACCTACTAATTGAACCTTATTACCAATTCGTTCTGTTAACAGCTTCCAACCATTCCAGTCCTCCTCGGAAAGACCATCTTCCAAAGAGATTACAGGATATTTGCTGCACACCTGATCCCAGAAATCAACCATTTGCTCAACCGTTTTATATTCACCGGACTTCCAGAAGAGATATTCTCCTTCTCTACCAGCCTTTTTCGCTTCTTCATACATCTCTGTTGCTGCCGCATCGATGGCAATAAAGAAATCTTCACCTGGACGATAACCCGCTGTTTCAATTGCTTTTACAATATAATCAAGGGCCTGCGTATCACTCTCAAACTTCGGCGCGAAACCACCCTCATCTCCTACCGCTGTCACATAACCATCTTCTTTTAATAGCTTCTTTAGGGTATGGAAAACGGTTGCACTATGCTCTAAGCATTCAGAAAAACTTTTAGCACCAACTGGCATTATCATAAATTCCTGAATATTTAAACTAGAATCTGCATGCTTACCGCCGTTAATAATATTCATCATAGGTACCGGTAAGACTTTCGCATTGGTACCACCAATATATCGATAAAGAGGAAGTTTTAAGGAAGCTGCTGCTGCCTTAGCTACAGCAAGGGAAGCGCCAAGGATTGCATTGGCACCCAATTTACCTTTGTTTGTTGTTCCATCTAACTCAATCATCTTAGCATCAATCTCAGCCTGTTTGCTTGCATCCATTCCTATAATAGCTGCCGCAATTTCAGTATTAACATTGTTTACAGCCTTTAATACACCATTCCCCAGATATCTGCCTTTTTCACCATCACGAAGCTCTACTGCTTCAAAAGCACCAGTAGATGCACCGGAGGGTACTGCTGCCCTTCCAACGCTTCCATCTGCCAGGATAATCTCTACCTCAACCGTAGGGTTTCCTCTGGAGTCTAAGATTTCTCTTCCGATCACCTGCTCAATAATCATGTTCTTCATTGTTTCATCCATCCTTTCTAATCTCCTTGATCTCTTTTTGCACTCTACTTTTCTATTATTTACGAGATTATGTAAAATATTCTTCTTACAGATATTGCTACTCTTGTTTACTATTAGCAGTATAACATATCCCAATTAAATTACCGTGACTTTGGTCACATAAATTATCATCTAATTATTAATTATTTAATCTATCATAATTATTTCTTATTAGATTTATCATAAATGAGTTGGGATAATATTACAATATTTTTTTAAAACTTCAATGGAATAATTAAAGCTAGGAAATTTAGTCATTGGATCGTGCTAATTTAATTCAAGACCAAATATTATCTACGATATTTTAGTGAATAAGGTTTCATATAGAAACTTATTGGTAGATTTTGGATTGCTATGATTATAATATATTGATATACTATGGCATAGAATAATTTTTTTCACACCAACTTCACTTAGAAATTGTATCTCTTGTTAATCATAAGGTTTCGCTAGTATTTAATTTTTGCTATAAGAAAGGGAGATTCTATGAGTAAGACATTTGAAAAGCTTCAACCTTATCTTGATAAATCCATGGCTCTTCAGGCAGCGCGTAGTTTATTTGAATGGGATGATGAAACTGCTGCCCCCTATGAAGCAGCAGAATATACTTCTAAAGTAATTGGAATCTTATCCAATGAATATATGGATAGTTTAATCAATGATGAAGTTCGTAAATTACTAAAAAAACTACAAGAGGATAAGGAACAGGAGGAATTAACCGAGACAGAAAAAGCGATTGTGAAGGAGCTTGCTAAGATTTATGATCAACTGGAAAGCGTTCCTCCAAAGGAATACCGGGCATTTAATGAGCTGACCTCAAAGTCCAGCCGTATCTGGGCAAAGGCCAGAAAGGATAATCGGTATGAAGACTTTGCTCCTTATTTGAATCAAGTCATAGATTACAAAAAGAAATTTGCAAGCTATCGAGCAAAAAAGGGTAAAAAAGCCTACGAGGTATTACTTAATGATTTTGATGAATGCTTTGGTATTAAGGAGCTGGATGAATTTTTTAATAAGGTAAAAGAAAATTTAATTCCTCTACTAAAAGAAGTTGGCCATAAAGCAGATACGATTGATAAAAGCTATAATTTTAAAAGCTATGATATTAGTAAGCAAAAAGAATTCTGCAGATTCTTAAGCGGCTATGTAGGATTTGATTTTAACCGTGGAGTCATTGCTGAAAGTGCCCATCCATTTACAACACAACTACACAACCATGATGTTCGAATCACGAACCGATTTATAGAAGATAATTTGGAAAGCGCTATGTTCTCCATTATCCATGAAAGCGGTCATGCGATCTATGAAATGAACATCGATGATTCCTTAACCCAAACTTTAGTCGGCGGTGGTACCTCCATGGGAATGCATGAAGCTCAATCCCGATTTTTTGAGAACAACATCGGTAGAAGTAGAGAATTCTGGGAACCACTCTATGATCGCTTGGTAAATACTTATCCTGAGAATTTAAAAGAAGTTTCTCTGGAGAATTTTATTAAGGGCATCAATAAAGCTGCCCCCAGCCTTATTCGTACAGAAGCGGATGAACTATCTTATCCTCTTCACATTCTGATTCGTTATGAAATTGAGAAGATGATTTTTGATGGTGAAGTAAACGTGGATGAACTTCCAAAGGTTTGGAATAAGAAATACCAAGAGTATATGGGTATTACACCACCAGATGATGCTAATGGCATTTTACAGGATACCCATTGGTCCCAAGGAGAATTTGGATACTTTCCATCCTATGCCATTGGCTCCGCTGTAGCGGCACAGATTCATTACCATATGCTTGATATCATGCCCTTTAATCAATATTTATTAGATGGTAATCTCACACCGATACGAGAATATTTAAAGGATTCGATCCATAAATATGGTGCTACCAAGAATACCAATGAGCTATTAAAAGACATGACCGGCGAAGAATTTAACGCAGATTATTATATCAAATATCTAAGGGAAAAGTATCAAAAACTGTATAAACTATAAATATTAGAAAAAAGATGCTTGGCGAATTTAAAATACTTACTTAGCTTATGCGAAAATTAATATTACAAAGGTCTTGTATACAAGACCTTTTTCTTTGGCTCAAGATTATGATTATTTATTAATTTATTTGCATAATTATAAATTTATATCTTGCATACTTCATCATTATAAGATAAAATA
>JAAYQP010000236.1 GCA_012519195.1 Clostridiales bacterium
CAAGAGGAAGAGCATCTTCCACATTATCTAAGGCGATTACAGGTACGATTCCTAATAATGAAATTTGTTCTAAAATTGGATTCATAATTCACCTCTCTAAATCATGATTGACAATATGTGGAGTTTCATGATATGATACTACATATCGCAATGTGATACTTATATCACCATTATAGGTTTAATATGGATATCTGTCAAGAACAATTCTTGCTAATCATAGATATAATGAACTATGGAAGGGAAAATATAAAAGTAAATTATGTACAATTAGAGGAACCGCATGTTTAATGTGCAGAAAGGAATGAACCATATGGCTACGAAAAATCCGATACAATCAGCGGATAGAATTTTTCATATATTAGAATATCTTGTAGAGAATGGACCATCAGGTGTTGTTGAGATTGGAAATGCATTAAACCTCCATAAAAGTACAGTACACCGAATGCTACTTTCCCTAATCAGCTTGGGATATGTTAATCAGAATGAAAAGACAGGGAAATATGAGATGACATTTAAGATGGTGAGACTTTCAAGTCAAATTCTATCGAAGATGGATATTTATTCGATAGTACATCCACACATGGAATGGTTAGCCAATGTGTGCCGGGAGACGGTACATTTGGTTCAAAGGGTTGGTAATGAAGTTGTCTATATTGACAAAGTAGAACCGATTGGTCTAGATAGTAGTATCCGCATGGCATCTCATATTGGGTTGCTACGACCAATGTATTGTTCCGGTGTTGGAAAAGCAATCTTAGCAGAGCTACCCATGGATGAAGTTCGTGCCATATGGGAGCAGAGTAAACCTGAGAAAAAGACCGAATATACAATCACATCTCTTGAACGATTGGAAAAAGAAATCGAGATAATAAAAAAGACAGGTTATGCAATGGATAATGAAGAGAATGAAATTGGTGTCCGTTGTATTGCTGCGGCAGTCTTGGACTTTCAGAATAATGCGAAATATGCCTTCAGTATCTCTGCGCCGGTGAATCGAATGACAGATGAGAGAGTAGCAGAATTGGCAGAGCATGTACTAGATATGAAAAAGAAATTATCATTGCGTTTGGGTAATGATATGTATAATAAATAAACCTACGAAAAGATAGCAAAGATAGAATTTTGCTATCTTTTTTTACAATCCTGTGGTAACATCATTTTGAGATGGTTATAATTTTTGGGAAATTAATACTTGTAAAATATTATCCTTGTAAATAATAAAAATAAATTTGCTAAATTTTTAATCGTTTTTTAATAAAATTTAAATGTAAGTTGATACAAGTTGTGATAAAATATATAAATATTTGAGAAAATCCCTTATAATGGTGATGGGTTTTTTAGATAAAGTTTATATCATTCGATGTAGGAGGACCGTATATGAAAGTGTTAACTAAGTTTAGTAAAAAGGATCTGTGGACGATTCCGAATATCCTTTGCTACATCCGATTTGCATTAATACCAGTCTTCGTTGTAATGTACATCAAGGCTCAAGAACCCAAGCAATACTTACAGGCTGCAGCAGTGGTTCTGGCATCTGGACTAACGGATTTTTTTGATGGATATATTGCACGTCATTTTAATATGATTACGGATTTGGGCAAATTGATAGATCCATTGGCGGATAAACTCACACAGGCAGCATTAATATTTGTACTACTATTAAAAGTAAGATGGATGTTTTTATTATTAATACTCTTTGTAATTATGCAATTATTCATGTTGATTGCTGGAATTTTAATGTTAAAGAAAGGTAAGAAATTAAATGGTGCCAAATGGTTCGGTAAGATATCTACGACCGTATTCTATGGAACTATGTTATTCTTAGTTGCAATTCCTACACTTAACTCCACAGTAACCAACATTTTAATGTTAATCTGCGGTGCCTTCCTTTTATTATCCTTTATCCTATACGTTAGAGAATATGTGATAATGTACCGTGAAGTAAAAGTGGAGGAGAGAAATGGAGCTAAATAAGAGTAATATAAAAAAGATATTGGGTATTATAACATTTGCTATATTACTATTCGTTGCTATTCAAAATATTGATAGGGTAGGACGAACTTTGGCCTATTTAATAAGACTGATTTTTCCTTTCCTATTAGGAGGAGGAATTGCATTCGTTCTCAATGTTCCGATGAAAAGTATAGAGGAAAAATGGTTTTCAAAGTTAAAGCCTAAGAGGAAGACACTTATCAAATTCAAACGTCCGCTAAGCCTTCTACTTACAATTGTAATTATAATAGGAATAATCTTTATGGTTATGTTCCTTATTGTTCCTGAGATAGGCAGGACGATAGAAGTAATTAGTGATCGATTTCCAGCATTTCAGCAAAGAATTGAAGCAAAATATTATGAACTTATATTAACGTATCCTGCGATTGTTGATTATGTTAATGAAATAGAAGTTGATTGGGGAAAACTTGGGGAGAGTATAATTGATTTCATTAGAAATAGTGGCGGATCTATGCTACAATCAACCTTTGGTATTGCCAGCTCGATTTTGGGAGGCTTTATCAATTTCTTCCTTGGTTTCCTCTTTGCAATCTATATTTTACTACAGAAGGAGAAACTGGGAAGGCAATCAAAGAAGCTATTGTATGCTTATCTGCCGGAAGCGGTAGCAGATAGGGTGATAGCAATAAGTTCCCTGTCTCATGTAACATTTTCCAAATTCTTATCTGGACAGTGCTTGGAAGCAGTCATTCTTGGTGGAATGTTCTTCATTGCCATGAGTATCTTTCGATTCCCTTATGCATTGATGATAAGCGTTCTAATTGCATTTACAGCATTAATTCCTTTATTTGGTGCATTTATTGGATGTATCGTTGGAGCATTTTTAATCCTAATTGTAAATCCACTACAAGCATTGTGGTTTATCATCATGTTTTTGATTATACAACAGTTGGAGGGAAATCTAGTCTATCCCCATGTTGTTGGAGGTTCTATCGGTTTACCTTCCATCTGGGTATTGGTTGCAGTTAGTATCGGAGGTAGTACCATGGGAGTGGCCGGAATGCTAATCTTTATTCCTATGTCTTCCGTGCTATATACCTTACTCAGAGAAGCGGTAAATAAACGTTTGCAAGAAAAAAAGGTGAAGCCTAATAAATATGAATAATAAAAAGCAGCTGTATTAAATTTGTTAATACAGCTGCTTTTTATACTTCATGACAAATGAAATAATAAGCATTTCAATTCTATAATTAATCTCTATTTTTCACTGGTCCAGTGGAATCTCTCTGGATGAATTTCGCTCG
>JAAYQP010000237.1 GCA_012519195.1 Clostridiales bacterium
AATAAAGAAAAGAAAGGTGGGGGGAAATCAGTGATTTTGCCTTTCTTTAGAAAAAGTAAGAAATTAAATATGCTTATAAATTACTTCATTTAAATAGAGTTTTATTAACTTTAAAAAAAATGTGAAAATTTTGTGAAATTAGCACTCGTCGCTTGACAGTGCTAAAATGGTGTGTTATATTACATATAGAACAAGAAGAACAAAGAAAGAAGCCTAGGTAATCGATGTGATTGGTGACATATCAAGGTTGCGCAACGAATGGAACGATTCAATTTGCTCATAATATTTATAATAGAAAGGCAAATTATTTTAAGGAGGTATGATTTATGTTACTACCAAGAATCTTTGAAAACAATTTTGCTGACAATTTCTTTAATGACAAGTTCTTTGATGACATGTTTTCATTTCCTACCAATTTTATATCATCTTCTAGATTGATGAACACGGATGTTCAAGATTTGGGAGAAGAATATCAATTAGAAATCGAACTTCCTGGTTATGAGAAAAAGGATATCCGTGCAGAACTTAAGAATGGTTATCTGACAATCTATGGTGATAAGCAGGATAGCAGAGAGGAAAAAAGAGATAACGGTAGATATGTACGCAGAGAACGCTATAGTGGTAAATGCAGAAGAAGCTTCTACGTAGGTGATTATCTTAAGGAAGAAGATATTCGTGCTTCCTTTAAGAATGGGATCTTAAAAATAAAATTCCCTAAGGATAAAGGCACCCCTCAAATTGAAGATAAAAAATATATCCCTATTGAATAATAGTAAGTGAATAGAAAACGAAAATTAAAAAATGGAATTATAAGATTTAAATAAGCTACCTCAAGGATGATATTAAAGAGGTCACTGATATTCCCATAATGCACCGTTAGGAGAAGGCGTGCTATGATTTGTGTGATTATAAGAGGACTTTAGTCCGATTAGAACACACAAATCATGGCTCGTGTTCTCCTGTCGGTGTGTGAGGGAAATCAGTGACCTATATTCCTTGGGGTAGCTAGTTTTAAATTAGAAAGTTTTTATTAACATATTCGACACATAACTGGGCGATTGCCATTCCTACTGAGAAAAAGGTAAGAATGATAATTAAGGCAATTGCAGTTTTGTCATAGATCATACCAGTTTCATTGGTTTGCCTTATATTGGCGATCAAAATTTCAATCCCTAAAATTATAAGGATGATGGGCCATAGCTTAAAGATAATATCATAGCTTATAAATTGAAAAAACATGCTTAATATGAAGAAGATTCCAAATATTATAAGCATACTGCCCAAGGTAATGGTTCCAACTTTATGAGTAGTCTTCATTGCTGCTACCTCCTAAGGTTTCATTTGAGTTGCTTTCCGGCAACTGAAGAATTTCCTTGGGATAGGTCTCCTCCTTATCAAGTTCCTGCTTTTTCCCCTTGATAAGATAGATTCCAAGTAGAATAATGGCACAACCGATAGCTAATTGTGGCAAGTAGTAACCAACTTTATAAAGAAATCTTCCAATATTGTTAGGTACCAGTTGCCATAGAATATTATATACATTGTTCCATAGAACGGTAATTCCAACAATGATAAGAGCAATTGCAAATAAATTCCGATATTTGTCCTGTAGAATATGATATTTGTCTTTTAAAAATTCAGGAAATAAAATATATTCATCTTTTATAGCATAAAATTCTTCATCCGGTGTGGAGCGAAGATTATGGGTATCAAAAAAACTATAAAACCAAACGATGGCAACAATAAACATAATTGGGCTGATATTCAACCAAGTACTAATAAAAAGTAACAGGAAAAAGCAAGACATCAAGCATAGTCCTCTTTTCATAAAACCCATATACATTTGTCCTGCTCCTGGAAGCAGGGAAAAAAGAAAGGTAAAAAATCTATTTTTCTTTCTGATCATTTACAATAACCTCCCGATTCATAATTTCATTAGAAAATTGTGTAATTTGATTATTTAGCTTATCCATATTATCCCGGATGACCGTAGTAAGCGAGATGGTATCTAGCTGCTCAACTGTAATGGTTTTTGGTCTAAGATCCTCATCATTGATTGAAGCCGGCATTTTTGCTGTCTTGGTAGCCATAAGAAGCAGGGCAAGGGCACCGATGGCAGCGGTACTGACTTTAAGGCTGTATAGAAACAGCTGCATTCTCTTTGAAGTTTCCTTTGCTTTCTTTGAAAGCCGTACTCCTAGGCGATTGCTTGCGTTCAGTATATCATTTTTCAGGTAGGCAGGGGCAGCAATTAAATCTTCTTCCATACTTTCCGCCAGCAGGGCTGAGCAGTAATCGCAACTGCTGATATGTTCTAAGAATTTCAATTTTTCTTCAAAGGGCATAATATCCTGCTGGAAATTGAATAATTCCATAGGTGTAATATGATCTTGCCCATTATACGGGGCGGTTTGAGTATTATGATTATTATCCATCATTTTGGCAACCCCCTTGTAAGTATTTTTTCTTTAATAATGCCTTTGCGCGATATACCTGCGTTTGTACAGTTTTTAATTTTTTGCCTGATCTAGAGGCAATCTCCGAGGCAGATAATTCTCGATAGAAATAATCCAATGCAATCTCCCGATATGGCTGTTTTAATTGGGAGCATCGATGTAATAATTGATGCTTGACCTCAGCTTCTAATACCCGTTCTTCTGGAGAGGGATCCCGGTTTTTTTGAAGGAGAAAATACTCTTCCTCGGTAGGGATACTCTGTCGCTTAGCACTCTTAAGATAGTCTAGACATTTATTCGTAGCGATACGGCAAAGCCAGGCTTTCTCATGTTGTCGATCAAAGGATGTGAGATTCTTATAGGCAGATAGAAAGGTTTCCTGGGCGAGATCTTCAGCTTCGAAGTAATCCCGTACAATTTTGTAACATATGGAATAAACTAAATTTTGATAGGTATCAACTAGATATTCATAGTATTGCTCGTTACTGATATTATCCGCCTCCTTTCACCCTTCTCTCATTATAACGAAATCTTTCCGGAATTGTCTTCAATTATTTGAAGTAAATTATTTGTTATTTTCTTTTTGTCGGTAATGACTATAAAATTATATTTCCAGTTTTCTTTTTATACATAATAAGATAGAATGAATATTAGATGTTCGTTTCTTATTTAATAAAGGAACGATATGATATGATTTAGAGATAGAAAGGGGGAAGTGTTGCTTTTAAAGGAAGCTTTGTTATATCAATGACATCAATAGGGTAATGCAGATTAAACATGGATAAAGCAACACAATTGATAAAAATGAATACATTGGATTACATAATTAAAACAATTGAACGATTAGTTAATATTCCAAGTCCTTCTGGATTCACGCAAGAGATTATGGGCTTTGTAAAGGCAGAGGCTGAGAGCTTTGGTTATTCTTGTGAGTTTAACCAAAAGGGAGGACTCATCATCGATGTAGAAGGCAACAAGAAGGAAATGCTTGGACTATCCGCCCATGTAGATACTTTAGGGGCTATGGTCCGTTCTATTAGCGGGGAGGGCAACCTAAGATTTACACTTGTTGGTGGCTATACCATGTATAGTATAGAGGGAAGTTATTGTAAAATACATACTAGGGATGGAAGAACTTATACAGGTACCATATTGGCCAAAAGTCCATCAGTGCATAGCTATGACGATGCAAAAACACTGGAACGTTCGGAACGAAATATGGAAATTCGTCTAGATGAAATCGTTAAAAATCGTGACGATGTATTGAGTCTGGGAATTAATACTGGTGACTATATTAGCTTTGATCCCAAATTTGAGTATACCGACAAGGGTTTCATAAAATCAAGGCATTTGGATGATAAGGCATCGGTTGCAGTATTATTGGGATTATTAAGAGAGTTGTCGATTAGAAAGGTTCAGCCAGAGAAACATTTAAAAATCTTAATCAGCAACTATGAGGAGGTTGGATTTGGTGCCAGCTGGCTACCGGAAGGTATCACGGAATTTTTAGCTGTAGATATGGGAGTGGTTGGTGATGATCTTAATGGTTCCGAATACACGGTCTCTATCTGTGCAAAAGATTCTTCTGGACCATATGATTATGAATTAACCAACCGCCTAATTGCTTTAGCAAAAGAAAATGAGATTGATTATGTGGTGGATATATTCCCCCATTATGGTTCTGATGTTTCCTCCGCTTTAAGAGGTGGAAATGATATTCGTGGTGGATTAATCGGTCAAGGGGTACACGCATCCCATGGAATGGAAAGAACCCATAGAAGTGGCTTGGAGAATACTTTAAAATTAATAAAAGCATATGTTGGAGTATAGAATAAAAGGAACTAGGCAGATTGCCTAGTTCCTTTTATTCTTAGTATAATATTAGTTTGTGAATAACTGTGTCCAGTAGATAGTTCCATTACTAGACTGGTATACACCGATCCCAATTTTGTTAAAGTTACTGTTTAGAATGTTTGCTCTGTGTCCTGGAGAATTCATCCATCCGGTTACTACCTCTTGTGGAGTTCTCTGACCATAGGCAAGGTTTTCTCCAGAGGTTCTATAGGAAATATTGTATTCTCCTAGTACGGTTGAGAACTTCGTTCCATTCGGTCTTGTGTGTGAGAAGGACTGAGCGGATTCTACGGCACGCTTATTTGCTGCAGCGGTTAATTTGGAATCCATGGTCAATGCAGATAAACCTGCTTTTGCACGCTCATTATTTACTAATTGAAGCACCTGGTTAGCGTAATTGCTTGTTCCAGAGTTACTTGGCTTCTCTTCCACAGGAGCTGGGGTAGGTTTTGTCGTACTATTATCCGGAGTTTTATTCTCAATAGGTTTATCCTGCTGCCTATCATCATTATAACCATTGCTATTCGTAGAAGGCATCTCTACATTAAAGCCCTTATTTTTTAATTCTGATAAGATGTCTTGGATAGATCCAAACTCAGATAAATCGGTATTTCCATAGGCAATTACTTTTCCATTCAGAGTATAGCAATTTCTTTGCTTATCATAAACAATTTTGTTAATTGTATCGGAATTAATCACAGTTTCCTTGGAAGTGCTGTTGTTTGCTGGCTTAATATAATTTGTTTTATTATTATTAGTTGCTGGAGTACTTGTCTTATTTGTTGAAGGATCTACAGAATTTGTTGTTGTTTCCTCTTTCGCTGTTTCTCTTGTATTTTTAGGGGTTTCTGCTAGCTGCTCGGTAGGAGCTTCTTGTGTTGCATCTATAGGATCTACGGTATTATTTTCTACCATTTTTGTATCCTTATTATCTTTAGAAGCCTTTTTGGCTTTCTTTGTGTCATTTTTTGTAACCTTTTCTTCTACAGTGTCTTCTGCCTGCTGTTCCATCTTTTCGGTATTGAGCCCTTTGCTTAAATCATCTTTTATATTGAAAGCATTTTGATTTGCTCCTAAAGTACCAAATAGTGATAATAACAGTGTACATGCGGATGTGATTAAAAATTTCTTCATAATTTGTACCTCCTTAATAGGTTCTGTCGGCTACACACATAGACTAACATAGTGGGACGAAGGGGTTCAATAGTTAGATACTGGGACGGTTTCCTAGTAATTCAAAGAAATTAGCAAGAATGTCTAAAAATTCTCCTAATTTTTTCTATAAATTTTTCTATATATAACCATGGGAAGATCTTGTATGGAAACGATGAAACTCAGTAAAATCAGGGGTTGTAGATATTAAGGAGTTAGAAAATGATCATTGGGGAGAGGGGTTTTGGACAGATTTTTCAACATGAAAATCTGTATTCAATTTATTTCGAAGAATTTAAAAAGATATTACAAAATTATTAAATACAATGTGATTTTATACAATAAGAATTGGCAATTCGTCAAAAAAATGTATAGATTATATGAATGATTAGAATGATAATTTCGGCTAAAAGTGTACTTTCGGAGGATGGATATCTTCACATTTCTGCGGAATTTACATAAAGTAATATATGAAATATTATGTAGAAAGGAATTTCATCTTGTATAGAGATCATAATAGTAAGAAAATACAGAATATTGATTATTCCAGTCCGGTTCGCAATCAACAATTTGGCCCCGGTAGATCTCCAGGACAGCAGCCGCCGCCAGGGGTAGGCAGACAGCCATTGGGTGCACCGCCCAGTTTTACTCCAGAACTGCCTAGTTCAGAAAGGCAACAATTTCAAGAACCTCTTCGCTTTGGGCCAGATCAAAGGGGAGGACGTTTTCCCGGTCAATCTGACAGAAGGCGAAGGCCAAGAGATTTAAGAAACTGCATTAATCGTTTCACATATATCTGGTTGGTTAATGGGAATAATTTTTGGTTCTATCCTATCTTTATAGCAGGACAGCAAGTGATAGGTTTTCGTTGGAGAAGAGGAGTATGGGTGTATGATAGGATCAGTATAAATCGAATCTTCTTTCATCAATGCTTCTAAAAACACCTTAATTATGAAATCTACTGCTTAATTTGTTTACGCGTAAATAAAAGACGTATTGCAGGGAACGAACTCGTTCACAGCAATACGTCTTCCTTATATGACTATTAAATAAATTCAGTAATTAAGTGTTCTAAATCCTTCTTACTACAATTCTTTTGATATAAGGGACCACCCTTTGATAAGATCGGATTTTTTTGATGAAAATCCGGTTTCTCTTCATAATAGAGAATGCCAATCGGTATATGATCATCAAACTCCATCGATTTTTGTATGGCAGCCATTTTATCCGTAGGGTCATGGTCTTCATCCAAGTAGTAAACCCGATCTTTGTAATATCGATAGGTATTAATCTTATTAAAGCTCACACATGGTTGCAGAATATCCACTAGTGCATAGCCCTTATAGGATATCGCTTGCTTCATTATCGTAGTTAAATGCTGAGGGTCTCCGCTAAAAGACCTGGCTACAAAGCCTGCACCAGAGGCGATTGCCAAGAGCACAGGATTAAGTGGTGTATTCCTATTTCCGTAGGTTTGAACTGCTGTTTTATGGCCCTCAGAAGTAGTAGGAGAGGCCTGGCCTTTTGTTAGACCGTAAATCTGATTGTCATGAACAAAATGAGTTATATCGACATTCCTGCGGATCGTATGGATGAAATGATTGCCTCCTTCTCCATAAGAATCTCCATCTCCGGTATTCACGATGACGGTTAACTCTTCATTGGCAATCTTGGCAGCAGATGCTGCTGGTAAACTTCTGCCATGGAGACCGCAAAAGCTATTGGTGCTTATGTATTGAGGCGTCTTGGCAGCCTGGCCAATACCTGCTGCTATAAGTACCTTAGTGGGATCCTTTCCAAGCTCTTCCAGAGCGGTCTTTAAACATCTTAAGATACTGAAATTGCCGCATCCGGGACACCAAGCAGTTTCATATGTCTGATAATGTGCCATAGAATTACCGTCCTCCTTTCTGTAGCTGTTGGACAATTTCTTCAGCAGATATCTGGCGGCCATCATACTTTAGAATACTTTGGGTACATTGGATGCCAGTATATTCCCTGATTAATCCAGCCAGTTGTCCAGTAGCATTCTGCTCCACATTTATTAGGGTCTTTGCTGTCTTAGAATACTTTATTAGTTCTCTAGTGGGTAGAGGAAAGACATCTCCAAAAACCAATGCTCCGTATTTTCCCTTATCATCTTGATTAAGGATCTCGACAGCCTCTCTTATTGGGCCATAGGTAGAACCCCATCCAATGAATAAGGTCTCACAGGATTCCGCACCTAAGAATAGGGGCTCCAGTAATTCTTGCTGTAGATTCTGTAATTTACGCATCCGTTTATCCATCATCTGTATACGCATTTGGGCCGATTCCGTGATCCAACCTTTCTCATCATGCTCATCGCTGTCTGCTGTAACGAAAGCTTTCGTTTCACCAGGAATTCTTCTTGGGGAGATTCCATCCTCTGTAATACGATATCTTAAGTAATTCTCCTCGATATCCTCTGCATCTATATTTGAGATTGTAGGCAAAGGTTCCATTGAAAAATCATCCAAAGGAAAGGGCTTCACAGTTGCAGTCGAATCAGCAAGATATTGATCACTTAACAGGATTACTGGGATCTGATATTTTTCAGCAAGGGAAAATGCTCTTATGGTTTGATAGAATGCATCCCTATGGTCTTTGATAGCAATTACCATTCGTGGAAATTCACCCTGAGAGGCAGAGATTACAAATTTTAAATCGCTTTGTTCTGTTCGTGTTGGTAAGCCAGTGGCTGGTCCTGGTCGTTGAATATTTGCTACCACCAAAGGAATTTCAGCAATACCGGAGAGACCAAGGGCTTCCACCATGAGGCTAAAGCCACCACCAGAGGTAGCTGTCATAGCCCTAGCTCCAGCAAAGGAAGCTCCTATCGCCATGTTGATCGCAGCAATCTCGTCCTCTGCTTGTTCTACGACGATATTAGTTTCTGTTCCTTTGGAAGCTAGGTATTCCATGATGGAGGTGGAAGGAGACATTGGATAAGCGGAGTAAAAGCGAAGTCCAGCTGCGATAGCACCTAAAGCAATGGAAGAATTACCAGATAGAAGCATCCAATCTTGAAAATTGCCTTTCTTACGGGGAAATCTTGTTTCTACCAGATGATACCCTAAGCTGATTGCTTTCATATTAATCTCGATATAGGCTTCCTTAACAGTAGTACTCATTACCTCCTTGGCATAATCCAGATTTTCCCCAAATAGCTTCAGGATAGCGCCTATGGCAATACTTCCGGACACTCTAAAATCCCCTAATTCCTTAGCCATTTCCTCCATATTGAGTAAAATAGCTTTAGCGTCCTCAGTTTGTAGTTTCGCATCGCAGAGAATAAAGCCATTTTCGTTCAATTTTTTCCTGTGCTCCGAGATGGTTTCTTGATTAAGTGCGATCATTCCATCTAGTTTGTTGCTGTGGGAGTAGATGGCTTGATCTCCAAAGCGGATGGTTGAAAAATTATGGCCACCCCGGACTCGGGACATGACATCTTTCGTGGTATACACGTAATAACCGGATTTTTTTAAGAGTCGTTCTAGGATGGTTACGGTTGTGTCAATGCCCTGCCCTGCGGCGCCACCAATCAATATGTTGTACATTACAATGCCTCCTTTACTATATGATGTAGTTATTATATATGGGAATGGAAAAAATACAATACATAAACATTATATTCAATATGAATACTTACTTAATACAAAATAGATTACTTTTTGTATTGCTTATTAATCTAAGGCAAGTTAATATAAGGGGGGTGGAAAACCTTACTATATGCATCAAGGGCTAAACTAAGAGTTCGTGAGAAAAGGTTGTTCACGAGAGAGGTAAAATGTTATAATATGTCATAATAGATAGGATCATATGTAAAGGAGATAGAAGATGTTTAATCCAACAAAACTTTTTAAGATAAAAAACGCTTGGGATACCTTTGCAAGGAATCATCCAAAATTCGCAATGTTTTTGAACGCAATTCACCAAACTGGTTTAGAGGAAGGGACAATTATTGAAATTAATGTCACCACAGCATCCGGTAAGACCTTAAGTTCAAATATGAAACTCACCAAATCAGACATGGATCTGTTCCGTGAGTTGTCCGAGTTATCAAGGGGTTAGTAAGTAAAAGGAGTAATCAAAATGGGTGGAAAGGCAATAGAGATAGACGATAATAAGCTAGGAGCTGCAATTCAATATTTTCGAGAGATTCATCAGGTTTCCCAAAGCAAACTCTGCAAAGGTTTGTGCTCTGTTGCTACCTTATCTAGAATTGAATCTGGAGAAAGGGACGTAGATGCCCTATTATTAGAGACATTACTTGAACGCTTAGGAAAAACTCCGAATCAATTTGAATTAATCTTAACAGACTTTGATTATAAAACCTATCAAAAGAGGGAGCAAATAAAAAGGTTAATTGATAACAGAGAAACGGAGGCGGCTTCTGCCCTACTTGCTTCCTATAAAAAGATGGCCTTTTCAAAGGCGAGTGTCCATAAGCAATTTGTCGTTCGATGCAAGGCTTTACTGAACGAATTACAAGGGGGAAGCATCCAAGAAACGATTGAACTGCTAAAGAAAGCGATCTCCTATACGGTACCAGATTTTAAACACTATAGGATACAGGAATATTATTTAAGTAATTCAGAATTAAATATCATCATTGATATCATTCAAAGATTGATCGAGTTAGATCCTAAGAATCAGGATAAGGAGCTCCTATTTCAGGTATTGGATTACCTCGATGAACATGATTCCCTGGAGAAAAACAATAGACTATATCCGAAGGTTGCAATACTTGCATGTAGATTACTTATGAAAGAGAAGAACTACGATAAAGCTCTCGAAATCTGTGAGAAAGGCCTGGAGAGAAATAAAGGAAGTAGAATGCTGGATTATCTCGGTGAACTTTATCTGATCAAAGCCCAAACAATAGAGGCAATACAAAAGGCGCTTAAGGATGGGAAAGCGGAAGTATGTATCGATGAATATTTAAAATCATATTATGTATTTTCATTTTGTGAGGAAAAAGTAGCTGCAGAGGAAATACGAAAACATTTACAGGAGGAATACCAATGGGAATGTATCGCCTAGGGGATATTATCCGGATGACAAGGAAATCCCTCTCCATTACTCAGGAACAATTAAGTGATGGGATATGTTCCGTAGAGACGCTATCTCGGATAGAAACCGGTAAACAGAATCCAAGTCGTGACAACTATGAGCTGTTAATGCAACGTATGGGTAGGATTAGGGAAAGGGCATATTCCATGCTTTCAGTTTCTGATTTTAAAGTATTGGAAAAGATGAGGCAATTCGAGGATTACATTCGGCTATACGATTACAAGCAAGCTGAGATCGTATTGCAAGAAATTAAAAAATACTTAGGGGATTCTATCTTGGATAAACAATTTCTAATAAGAGCAGAAAGTATTGTAAATTATCGGTTAAAACGCATCTCAGTGGAGGAATTTCTTGATGGTCTACAAGAGGCGATCCTTTTGACCATACCAAGATACGGTTCGATCTCATTAGCGAACTGGCCACTAAGTATGAATGAAACAGGTCTACTTGTTAATATTTCAACGGCCTATGCAGAAAATGATGATTATCGTAAGGCAATTGACATCTTAGAAGAAGCCAATCGTGCAATGAACCAAAGTTATATGGATGAGCAACAGAGGATTAACTTTCAGATCAATATAAAACATAATCTTTCCAAATGGTATGGTTTGGTTGGCGAACATAAGCAAGCAATCGAAGTTGCGAGAGAAGGAATCGATATTTGTAAAAAATACAAGCTTGGTAATGCATTAGCTAACTTTTTATATAATATTACATGGAATAAGGAGCAAATGATAGATAAAGGGCTGTTACCAGCAGAGGATAGAAAAGAATGTCTTACTGACCTAAAACAAGCTTTCTATATCGCATCCGCTATGCAACAGCCCTTTATCGTTCAGTTCTTGGGAGAACATATTGGAAAAAAATATAATGTTAAAATAGGATTACCAATCGATAGCCGGTAGATCACTGTTTATTGTGGCGCCGCCACCAGGATTTGTATTATTGCCAGGTGCTACCGGAGCAAGAACACCCGTAAGTATAAGGAAAGCTGCAACAATTAGTAACTTATTCATTTTCTTCATAATTGAACCTCCTTAACGATATCGAATAGTGTTTATATGACAATTATATTGATAAAAAAATAGAAATACCATGTCGTATTTGGAAATTTTCCATTTTTATGTTTTCCAAATACGCCATGGTATTTTCTTATATAATACTGTAAAATATAAAGTAAGTACGATATCACTACTAATGAGCAGTACTGGTAGTAATGCGTATAATAGGAGGTCCATAAACTATAACTTGCTTATAGTGGATGTTTAAACTTCTAATTTCTTGTGTATGGGGATACATAAGTGAGGAGCTCTTCGTAGGAAGGGCTCTTTTACGTGGGTGAAGATCATAAAAGGATGCTTCACCTTTTTTTATTGAATAGGAAAGTGCGCCCTATTCAACAAGAAAGAGTTTCGCTTGCGAACAATACGGGTGGCCCGTATTACAAAGAAACTATTGGCAGATCCTAATGATGGTATCTTACCTTATGAAGGGATTGATGACTGTGGTCTCTTTAAAGGTATCTTTGTTCGGTATCTCTGTGAACTCAT
>JAAYQP010000238.1 GCA_012519195.1 Clostridiales bacterium
GAATCGCAGCCAAAGTCTTGAAGGGTAGAAAGGTGCAAAAAGGAATGCGCCTTATTATATTCCCTGCGACACAGGCCATCTATCTGCAGGCGCTGGAGGAAGGCTTACTTACAATCTTTATTCAGGCTGGAGCCGTTGTCAGCACACCGACTTGCGGACCCTGCCTAGGCGGTCATATGGGAGTTTTGGCAGCAAATGAACGGGCTGTAGCAACCACCAATCGGAATTTTGTAGGGCGAATGGGACATGTGGAATCAGAGGTTTATCTTGCCAGTCCTGCAGTAGCAGCAGCTAGTGCAGTTACCGGTAGAATTTCTAGCCCAGAGGAGTTAGGGCTATAATATTAGGGAAATAGAATGTAGTGCAAAGTGAGGTAAAAGATGAGAGCATTTGGTAGGGTACACAAATACGGGGATAATGTGGATACGGACGTTATAATACCTGCCCGCTATTTAAATTCTTCCGATCCAAAAGAATTGGCTTCAAAATGTATGATTGACATTGATCAGGATTTTGTAAATCGTGTTGTTCCGGGAGATATCATAGTTGCCAATAAAAACTTTGGTTGTGGTTCTTCTAGGGAACATGCGCCGATTGCTATAAAAGGAGCCGGTATCAGCTGTGTTATTGCTGAGACCTTTGCGAGAATATTTTATCGCAATGCTATTAATATTGGACTGCCTATCATTGAATGTCCTCAAGCAGCCAGAGAAATAGAGGCAGGAGATCAGGTAGAGATTGATTTTGACACGGGCATTATCTATGATAGGACGAAAGGTACAAGCTATCAGGGGCAGGCTTTTCCTGAATTTATGCAAAGAATAATCAAGGCGGAAGGACTAATCAATTATATCAATCACAAGGAATAAAAAATTAACAATTTCTATAAAAGGTTCCATCTTGCATCGGCATTATGGAACCTTTTTTATTTATTATCATAAGTTAAAATAGAACTTCAAATAGGTGATGATTTTTGTTATGACTGGAGTAATGCAATATACGATTCGTCCATATGATACAATATGGATGCTAGCTCAGATTTTTAATACGACAGTGGATTCCATTATGCAATTAAACCCGGGAATTGATCCTACGAATCTCCAAGTAGGGCAGGTGATTTCGATTGCACCGGGTTATCAATATTATCCTGCAATAATGGATGATCAGTTTATGGATGATGGAGAACTTAGTATGGAACTGATGGAGCTAATTAACTATTTCCGTATGCTATGGGAGCAACATATTATATGGACGAGTAAAGTCGTTGATGCAATTATTTTTGATCTTCCGACTTTAGAGGCGGCAAGACAAAGATTATTGCGAAATCCTCAGGACTTTGCCAATGCTTTAATGCCTTATTATGGGGAGGAAGCTGCTCAATCGTTTGCAGACTTGTTCACGGAACATATAACGATAGCTGCAGAGCTTGTTCAGGCAGCGAAAGCAGGAGATACAACGGCGGTTACGGATGCGAATACGCGCTGGCATGAAAATGCGGACCAGATCGCTGCACTTCTTGGTAGTATTAATCCGAATTGGAGCGAGGAAGACTGGAATGCTGTGCTAGATGAACACTTAAATCTGTTAATGGAAAGTATTAATGATTTGGTATCACAAAATTATGAAGAAGCGATCGCTAAATACGATGATATTCAATTACAAGCTCTTGAAATGGCTGATATGATGGCAGAAGGAATCTATATGGATTTTCCTGAATAAGATACCAAGACACCATAGTATTTTATGCTTCCCTCAAAAGATTAAATATGTGGTGTATTGTGTAATAACAAAGAGCTACCAATCATATGGTAGTTCTTTGTTATAAGCTATGTAAAATTTAATTCTATATAGGAGGTCTTAGATGTTATCACGTTATGATTTTGTCATTCAGTCCCTTGAAACACACCTGTTTTTTGCTAGAATTATGAAGGAACATGCCTTCTTCCTGCAAGTCGGTTTTACGCCTAGAGATGTTAAGTTTATTAAAAAGGCAAGTGAACTTAGGGAAGCATTTGAGGAATTTCTAGCAGATGTTGTTGCTACCTCCGATGGTGTTGTGAGTAGGGATTTCTTACGGTCTGACCAAGCGGTTACCGAGTATACGGTAGAGGCGGAGAAAGCCACTGAATTTTATACCAGTGTACCCTTCTCTACGAAGCTTACCAAAGCGGAATTAGATCTTGCCCCAGGAATGGGAAGAATTGAACCAATGCTCGAACGTAATGTTTTTCGCTTAAATCGCAGGGCGATTTCCCTGATCAATGAGATTATACATTTTAAAAATGCGATTCTGAATGATGTATTGGCATGTAAAATGTTTACCTTAAACTATCCTCTCTTAATTGATCATATTTTGCGGGAAGCGAGATTATACTCACACTTGATAATGAAACTGCAAGGAAGAGAAGTCATTAATATTCAGAGAGAGGCATTTGAACAGGAAGCCTTCTGGAACAGGATTATGGCAGAACATGCTAAGTTTATACGAGGTCTACTGGATCCTACAGAGGAAGAGCTAATTATGACCGCTCATGATTTCGGTAAAGAGTTTGATCGACTGACCATGGAAGCCAAGGAGGCCATGGATTGTACCTGTGGTAGGAATGTTACTGAGGAGAGCCTAGTGGCCACCAGAAATATTCGTGATTTTAAGGCTACAGCAACCAAGGGATTATTAGACTGTCAGATAAAATCAATCATTATTCCACTACTAGGCGATCATACTCTGCGTGAAGCAAATCACTTTCTATATCTACTTAAAATTTTTAAAAAATAAAGAAAAATGAATTTTA
>JAAYQP010000239.1 GCA_012519195.1 Clostridiales bacterium
AATATGAGCGTTTTCTTCTGCTTTAATTGATAACGTTTCCTCTATAATTTCCATTCCATCTCTATCATTTAAGTGAATACTATTTATTAATGATTTTCCTTCTATTTGCACTACCACTACTAAGCCTGAAAAACTCTTCACAGATTGCTGTTTTGTCTAATACCATTTTCCTACAGTTTGTTTCATAATATACCGTCGCCATAAGGTCTAGAGCAGATTGGGCATCTGTAATTAATTTATCATCGCTTACAATATATATAATTGATTTGTTTTTTCCTAAATACGTATATTTCATAAGATGTCTCCCCTTAATGATTTTTCTATTAATATTTTTGAATATTAGCTACTGCATTTCGCAAGTCTTTAATCCAATTTAGTTCCATTTCATATGTTCTTCGAATATTGGCCTTTATAAAACTCCATACGGTTTTTTCTAATTCCGTACTGCCTGATAGAAAATCAGTATTCTGTTTATAGTTTTGGGACATTAATAACTGTATTTCTACTTGTCTTTCATATCGATCAATTAAATCATTTAATTCATTCCTGTCTAATTGTCCTGCAAATGCCAAATGTACAAGGAATGGTTTCTTAATTTCACTATTCTCAACTGGCGAAAGTATCCACTCTTTTAAAGCAGCAAGTCCTTCCTTGGTTATTGTATAGATTTTCTTGGTTGGTGAACTTTCTTGAAACAAAACTTCATTCGTTACTAAACCTTGACGATGAAGCTCAGTGAGCGCTTTATAAATCTGATTATTATTTCCTGACCAGGGCATAAATTCAGAGTCTTGAATAATCTTTTTTAGATCGTATCCTGACATTGATTTATAACTTAGTAATCCTAATATTGCATAGTTAATTGACATTTTATGTTCTCCTTTACCAATAACATATGTTAATGATAACATATGTTATTGGCTTGGTCAATACTAAAATAAACTTCTGTGGATCCATCTCTTAAGAAAAATTAAAATAGAATACAAAAAGATACCCCTTGAAAACAGCTTAACTCTGCTGCTTTCAGGGAGCATTTTAAAATTATCTATCAATACACAAAGTACGATTTATTCAAATTCTAAGTATGTTATTAGTAACTTTCCCTATTGATATATAATGATCAAGAACCGCCTTCATATCGGTTCCTTCCTCAGCATTAGCATTCATTATTCCGCTTGCCGTAAGACGGAAATCGTCATTTTCTAATTCAATTCTCTCATAATGATCTAAAAAGAACTGCTCTTGTGAAGGTATACGCTTCTCTAAAACACCCTTACATTCAGATAAGGGGCATCCAGGAAAATTTATATTCCATATCTCATTTTTTTGTATAGGACGGCTTAAAAGATCTTTAGTTATGGAAAGCATATAGGCATCCACCACTTCAAAATTATCGTTCTTTTCTTTTGAAAAGGCTATTGCGGGTATACCATTTAAAAGTCCTTCCATTGCTGCTCCTACCGTGCCTGAATACAAAATATCCAATCCCACATTAAATCCATGATTAATACCGGAAAAGACGATATCGGGTTTTTGTGGCATGATATATTTTATCCCAATTTTGACACAATCCGCAGGTGATCCATATACACGGTAAGCATGCACTCCATCAACCGAAAATTGCTCTTTCTTCACATCAATGGAACCATGAACTGTTATTCTATGAGACATGGCACTACATTGCTGATCCGGTGCCACTACCCATACTTCGCCAAGTTCTGTCGCCATCTTAGCAAGATGATGAATCCCATCTGCTGTAATACCATCATCATTTACAACTAATATTCTCATTTTTCCTCCTAAAAGTTTGTAACTAAGGCACTAAGAGTACATTTGCCTACTTATTAATTCTAATATTTACTATTTTAACACAAATTAGTATTAAGAGAATGTTTTACATTTTTTTGTTCAATAAATAAAAATCCACCAATCAAGGTAATTCCTCAATTGATGGATGTATGTTTTATGCAATTTTAGTTCTTAATACTGCCCCTGCCAACTCTTCGAATTTATCACTTAAATGTGGTGGACTCCACTCTGGACTTCTACAAATAAAGACATAATGGAATCTATCATTTGCTATGGATTTTATATCCGTAGTATGCTCATAAGGAAATTCCCCTTCTAAACTATTGATCTGTGAATCTTTTCTTCGTATCCATGTTACATTTGTATGTGGCCTTTCTTCTATCAATCTTCTAAGCCAATTACCACAGTTATAATTATCTCCACCTTTATAATAATGGTAGTAATCATGATGAAAATCTATATTTACAATCCTTAATTGCTTATTCCAAGGGATTAGATCAATTAATTGCTTTATGTACTTGTGGGTATCTGCCTTATAGAAATTATTATGAATGCTTAAGAACTGCAACAGCTTCTTTATAAAATAAAATACGTCTATTACGCCTACATCCATGAGTTGTGGGTATTTCAAATATTTATCTTTCCACATGGATTTAAGCTGATCCTTGGGTATCTCATCACTTCCTGTCGGGAAATAGATATCTCTTTCAAGGGAAGAAGCATCAATAAAATAATCAAAATCAATACTTAATATTCCTACCATAATATCGCCTCCTAAATTATGAAAACACCATTTTGCTAGTGAATATTAATCATGATTTTTTATATTATATACCGATCGACTATATTATTTCTATAGACAGGTAGTACCATCAACTATGATTTTCTAACAATGATTTGCTTACCACACTTTCTTAGGAGTGTAAGTCTTTTCTATTGTATAAGACATAAGCCATAAAATAGAAAATCACAATCATCGAAATCCCAATTACCCATTCTTCTGTTTTGATTCCTTCTGTCATTAATTTTTGTGTTTTAATCCATTCTATTGGTGATAAGTAGGATAAAAAACTCAACTTCTCGATAACAATTCCCATAATTCCTAGGATAAATGTACCAAATACGATTGCCATCCCAATTCCCGAAGCTCCTCTACTGCTTTTTAATAAGGCAGATAGAAATACCCCTATGGCCATAAAAACGCAACCTATATATAGTATAGAAGAGTAAAATATAGTTACTTCCTTAATACTATCAGCAAAACTAAAGTCGCTATAAGAAAGGTAACCAATGATTGTTGTTATCCAAAGAATAGATTTTTCATTTCTAAAAGGAAAACATTCATTACTGTTCCTCCTTTCCATAAAGCTCCATAAAGCGTTCTTCTAGACTCTCGTTTTCTACAGTAAAATCCTCTAGACCTGCTTCTTGCAATACCTTAAGCAAGATAGAATTATTACCTGTATATCGAAAAATACGTTTCTCTTCCTTGTGATCTAGTAACTGAAGTTCTGGATGCTTGATTTCCTTTCCTCCCCAGGTAGTTACAATTTTCCGAGGTTGCCGTATCTCTTTCAAATCCGTTACAGCAAGAATTCCACCTTTTTTAATGAAAGCAACCCTATGGCAATATTCCTGTACTTCTCCTAGATTATGGCTTGATAATAGGATGGATACCCCATTGGCAGACTGATTTTTTAACTCTGTGAATAAGATCTTCTGCATCATGGGATCTAGTCCATTGGTTGGCTCATCTAATATTAGTACTTTGGGGGTTGCTGCTAGTGCACTAACAACGGCTACTTTTTTCTTATTTCCCAAAGATAATTCATGGAACTTCTTTTTTCTATCCAATTCAAAAAGCTGACATAATCGTTCTGTTTCTTCCTCTTGGGAATCGCTATAAAATCCATTACTCATACGAAGCAAATCTCCCACTGTCATATCTCCGTAAAATCTTACATCACTGGGAATATATCCTGTAAATTTCTTAATCTCACGACTGTCCTTTACAACATCCTTACCACATATT
>JAAYQP010000240.1 GCA_012519195.1 Clostridiales bacterium
ATTGCCAAAGGTTGTATTTTCTTATTGCCAAACACATAAACTAAAGACTATTTTTTCTTTTGATATTCCTATTGACGGTGATTTATTTGATTGTGTATGCT
Organism: Clostridiales bacterium; assembly: GCA_012519195.1. Classification (GTDB taxonomy): domain Bacteria; phylum Bacillota; class Clostridia; order Lachnospirales; family Lachnospiraceae; genus Mobilitalea. Next base: position 102 of record JAAYQP010000240.1, read on the forward strand.
CTTCTCTTGCAAAAGATAATGAAAGTATATTTATCAGCATTGCCTACATGGTATGCATCCGAAAAATGTTGAAGGCATACAAGAAAGCAAAAGAATTCTATACTAAAAAGACTTTTGAAAATAATAAATTAGTAGATAGTCAAAGAAGAAAAATTGTAGAACTCGAGGCTGAAAACGAAAGGTTAAGAAGTCAACTAAAAAAACTTGAAACTGATAATAAAGAAATTGAGAGAAAGTTAAATTCTAAATTTAATAAAACTTTATATCAATATAAGGCTGAAAATAAAAAACTTGAAGAAACAGCAGAAGCCTTAAATAGTAAAATTGACTCTTATAAGAAAGAGATCCAATTACTCCTTAACCTAAATGCTGCAATGGCAAACGAACTTGCAGTTGAAACTGAAGAAATTGATTATGATTTTGTAAATGATTTAAATGTAAAAGGTATTAGAGGGGTTATCGTTGGTGGGCATCCAAAATGGCAGAATATGATGAAAGGTTATCTTCCAAACTTTAAATTTATCGGTATTGACGATATTAACTTTGATACAGCACTTCTAGAAAACGCTGATGCTGTATTCATAAATACTAAGTATGCTTCTCACAGCCTGCTGTATAAAGTAATTAGTGCTGTAAAAAACAAAAACATCGATATTCACTATATTAATTGCAATAACAAAAACTATGTCCTTAATAGGATTAGTGATATCGCGTGTTAATGAGACTTTCCGCCTTACAGAATGCAGAGATTATTTTAGAGATAAAAAAAAGGCTTTAAGAAATGCACTTCTTAAAAGCCACTAAATTTAAAAATTCCTTTAATTAGATTATAGCGTAAAACAAAATAAATGTAAATAAATTTCAAGGAGGTATTCAATTATGAATAATAAAATTAGTGTTGAGTTAGATAAAGAAATTAAAAACTGTTTAATTGACTTTCAGAAAGGTTGCGGGCCTGCAGATTTCTCTCATCTGTTGAGGAAATACATTTTAACTTACCATAATTTACTATATAGAACTATAAAAGATATTGAAAATTATTTTAATAACAACGAACTTTATTGTCTATTTGATATTCTAAATAACGGAATATATTGTTCTGACGAATATCCAAAAAATTATATTCTTTACAATATCATAGATGCTCTTAACTACGAGCCGGTATTATTCGAAAAGTGGAGTATTAATAAAAATGTATTTATAGAAAAAATTGAAAGTTTATCTGATTTTCAGGCCTTCTCAATAATTATGATTGTATATAAATTTTGGAGGAATCCTGATCTTTATAAAGATGATTTATCTCTTTTATTTAAAAAAAGATCGAAAGAATAGTTCTAAATAATCATTTGTTGTTAATGCAAATAAATTTTAGGAGGTCGATTTGTTATGAATAAAGATATTGTTGTTATTAAATATATTTCTGATGATGAATCTCGAAAGTTTATTCTTACTGTAAGAGAAAAAAGTATATCATTTGAAGACTTTGATAATTCGATGAATTGTGATCAATGCAATGAAAAGGACACTTGCGAATTATACACTACCCCTTGCAAAAGTTATGAATATAAGTTTGAGGATAACTGCGATATATTTGATGAAATAGATTTTTTCTTAGATAATTGTTTCAATTGTTCTGTTGCCATTGTATTGGGTTGTATAATACAGGGCATCTTAATCAATAACCCTAAAGGCACCGTAACTTTTACCTTTAATGATGATTTAATATTACTGTCTAGTTCAATAGATCATCTACATCAGCAAATGATAAGTTAATTTTTCTTTATTATCTTCCTCATCCCTAATATCCCCGGGGATGAGGAAGAAAAATTATCAATAATGAATGGGCTTAGTATGTTTTTAAAAATGAAATGAGAATGAGTTCTTTAAAAAATATGAAGGGAATGATTATTTATGGCAAATATTCAAGTACCTACAAAATTACTCTTAAAGAAAATGAAACCCGGACAAATGTTATCTATAAGAATTTATAATTCAAGGCAGAAGAGACTCCAAACTTCTTTTGTAATCAAAGATTTTGCAAAGAATATTGAGGACATTTCAAATTCTCACATTGCTGATGCCCGATGTTATTTAGATGTCTACGGAAATGCTGCTTCGTTAATTTATTTAATTGGCTTTGGTAAAAACAATAAACACCTTTATGATTATTGGTTTAATTATCATTCAAAATCAATTAACAAACACGAATTAGAAGACCTTTCACATCAAGATACTGTGGAATACTTATTAGTGGACCACAAAAACAATATGATTAATGTAATTAACATTCCAAATATTTTAGTTGAGGCTGCTCCTCAATACATTAAAATTGCAAAACACAAACACTGGACTTCTTCCGAATTTGATGAACTACAAGCCAATGTAATGAAAGACTTTAAAACTTGTAGAGGTATATGGGATTACATTACAAAAAATGATGTGTAAATAATTTCTTCTCCTCCACCTTTACAAGTCCCCGGGTGGAGGAATTTTTATTCTAATTCAGCAATAAGTTTTAGTATCTCCTCTTTCAAGCCTTCCTCATATTCCTGCCGTATCCCAGCCAACTTATAAATCCGCCACAACTGTAATTCCCGTCCTTCATTTTGCAATTCTTGTATTGCCCATTTAATCCGTATGAGTTGATAATCCCTAATACTTTCTGTATGTTCTTCTAAATATGCTTTAGTTTTAGGAAGTTTATTAAGATGCTTTTCCAACAGTGGCCGGATACCTGCCTTACTGCCTACAGCACTTATTGTAATTCTCTGCGGTTTCCTATCCGTAGCCAGCATTTCAGCAACCGCTGCCTTTACCCTATCCAATATTTCTTCATCCCTTTGCTCCCAGTCCACTCTTGAGTTAATATTTACCGTTGCTCTAAATTGAGGAGAATTTCGGTTCAACCATTCCCTATCATTTCGGTAGAGCCAAGTGTATAATGCTCCATTTATTCGACGCAATTCGGTTTTGCTCTTATTTGGATACTGTCTCATTAAATCCAACCATCCTTGTCGGTAAATCTTTTGTTTATCATTTTCATTTACGGTATTTTCAGTATTATCGATTTTCTCATCAGTTACTGGGCTTCTTTCCTGCCAGTAGGTTTTTAGCCCTAGTTTTTTAGCATACTTCTTAATAGTAGCAGGATCTACTTGTAACTGTCGTGCTGTTTCTCTTAAACTCAGTTTCATTTCAATCAATTCTTTTAATTTGGCTTCCCACACAGAGCCGAAGGCTAACGTCTTTGTTATCTTATATTTATCCCCCTCTTCAGTATCAGGACCTGTTCTCATATATGAAAATTCGCAGGAACAAGTAAATATTCCGAGCGGACTCTTAGAATCTACACCATATTTAATTTTTATGTCTGTTACTACTGATTTCAAAAAATGGTCAGCAGCAGGGTTTAAGCAAGGCCACGGTCCATGTCCAAAAGGTTTATATTCCAACTTTAGATTAAATAAATCCTCAATAGATATATTCAAAAACCTTATCAGCAACAAATGTCTTATGGGATGGCTTGTCTTATTTTTTCTTCGCAGTATATCGGTCAACCAATTGCAATCACTGTAAATATCAATATCTGATTGCAATAATTTCAAAAACTTATGCCCATAATAATCAACAAAATTTTTCAGCAAATCTTTCTGTTTTATTCTGCCATTGATATTGGCAAATCCTAATTCCTTTAACCTGTTTAAATACTGATCCCTGAACCATTCCAAAGTTTTGTTGGCAAATATATTATTGAGCAGGAAATCAATATCTCTTGCAAGTATAATCATTTTTTCCAAAATCTCATCAGGATAGTTTGTCTTCTCATTGCTTATTTTGCAATTATCTGAAGACGCTGTTTTGTACTCGTGTTTATTAAAGCCTCTGACGGGAACTTGGCTGTCATATAACGGTATTTTATGCTTGGGGCATACTAATACACCGGGGATTTGATGTACCCTATGCCAATATAATTCCCCGTATTTTTCCATATCTTCTTTTATACATTGAGGACAAAACTTAAAATACTGGTTTAAAGA
>JAAYQP010000241.1 GCA_012519195.1 Clostridiales bacterium
TAATTTTAGTATATCAGTATTAAATTCATGTCCGAGTGATAGCGGAGCTTTAAGTTTTCCGTTACAATCAGCTCCCCATGAAGTTTTATGTTTTGCAGTTCCCTTTTTGGTTATTGCTCCTACTACTTCAGAATAGCCGCACTGCGTGCATATTTTAAAACCCCGTGAAGCTGCATTATTGATCACAGCTAATTTGCCGTGCGCTGCTGGCATAACAGATAGGGTTACACCATTGAGATTCACAATGATAGCCTTTGCTTCCTCGTTTTTAGCTTCTCCCGAATAGTATACTCTAGTGGAATACATCCGTTCCGGTTTATTTTCCCCCGGTTTTCCAGGTTGTTCAAGACCAACTGCAAATCCAAATACAGGCTGTATCATAGTTCCCTTTTTCTTCCCTATTGGTTCATTACAAACTGGACAAAGCACTAGATGGTCCTCGATCTGTTCTCGTCTACTATAATAATAATGGCACCTGTCGCAGATTACATAAGAATAGGTATCCCATTCCTTGTTGGTAATCTTTTTTATGTACCTTGAACTCCATAGCTTACCACCTGCAACTATCTGTCCCCCGGGAGCATATTCTGAGATAGCTATCCTAAGATCTCTTTCCAATTGCAGCCCTATAGCTGCATCTCCATGATACGCAAGCGACAATTCAACTACATCAACAGGAAAACCGTATTTAGGTAGAACATTGCGGCTGGAGAGGTAATTAATTAGCGGCTTTTCCTTTATGGTTCTTATCAAGCGATTCAGTGAATCTGTATTCTTACCAGCCTTAAAATTTCTTAGTCGGATCTGGTCAAGTTCACTAATATCCCCTATAACTTCCTGGGCCGCTCGAGTTAAAACCGGCTCTTGCCCCTCAAATAAGTCTTTATACCACTCCGGGTTGAATATACTCGGATCATTTTTCACTTCTTCCGGCAATATGTTGGCCAAGGAAAGCAACAAATCCCGAGGACGGTCATCGAGGTATTTCTTGAACGCTTCTGGGCCATTAACATGGTCATGGAAGAAAAAATTATTAACTTTACCGAAATACTCACTACCCTGGTTTCTCCAAAAAGAAGCGAGTGCTATCGCGGTCATATGCCGTCTGATAACCCTGGCATTTTCCAATTTAAAATGGGGAACCCCTATGTCTCCGGTCACCATTCTTAAAGGCTGACGGTAATGGTCCAAATCATGAGATCGGCGCTGAGCAAAGGTTAACACATAAGCAGTAGAGTCAGTTCTCCGACCAGCTCGGCCTGCTCTCTGAACATAATTAGCGGCTGAAGGAGGTACATTTCTCAAAAAAACCGCTTCCAGTTCACCTACGTCAACGCCTAGTTCGAAGGTAGTTGAACAGCTTAACACATTTACTTTTCCGCTCATAAAATCCTGCTGCAGGCTGGCTGCCGCATCACCAGTTAACTGTGCTGTGTGTTCCCGGGCTTGCATTTTCTTGGCTGATATGTTCCGATACAGTTTTGAATAATGATTGTCAATAAATAAGTCCTGCGGCTGACATGGTTTAAGCCTACCATTACAACGAAATGATGGACATACACCTCGAATGTTATGCATGGTGATGTTCTGACACTTATCGCATATGTACCATTTAAGCGATGGTTCTACGTAAGTTGAGTTCAGCTCCCACATTTGATGAGACAAACAAAAGACTGTTCCGACTTTAGGAATGCTTTTCCTTTCAAACAGAAGGTTGTCTTTATTTTTTTCATTTAAACCCATATAATCCCAGAGTTTTCTAAGCAACTCGCGAGCTTTATCCTTACTATTTATTTCATCCAGTTCTGGATTAATATTTGTTAATAGACGCCATAGGTAATCCAAACGCCTATTGAGGCCTTGGCCGGGGTTCCATCCAATGATTTTTTGTTTTCTTAGGTTGCTGTCAGAATCTGATTTTACATAAACTTGCCTATTACGAGGCTGAAAAAATTCATCTTGTGGATGAACATGATCGGGAAAGCTCATTACTCCCTGCTTTCTGAGACTATCTAATAATATTGTATAAAGAGTCCAGGCCTGATCATCGCTTAGATTCCAGGGATCCTCCTGCAAGGGTAGTGGAGCCCTAAAATCTTTGGGTCTAACCGGAGTAAATCCTAACAGACCCAGTCCTTCCAAGCTGATCTGCTGATCAAATCCCAAGAGTTCATACATTAACCATTTCCATACTTCATCAATTTTTTCCTGAAGGCTATCACGAGGAGTAAAATACCCGGCTTCCTCTGCCAATTCCAGCAACGGCAGAGTTAAGTCCTGTACTCTCCATTTGCTAAGCTTCATTTTTTCCCTATTCTGAACTAAAGCCTTTAAAATAAGGTTTCTCCTTACTATCTGGTTGTAGGTACGGTTGAAATAGGGTGCAAAGAAGGCAGCGTCTTGACGACTATCAGAAAAAACCAGGAGCTTGGATTTACTATCCTTTGCCACTGACCTATTAAACATCGGTGATTCTTCTTGGGCAGCCAGTGATGTGTCATTATTAATACTTTGATATAAAGCAGTACCAATAACACTAGCAGTCGCATCATTACCAGTCAAAAATCTTCGCACCATACCTACAGGACTGCGCTTGCCACAGGCAGGACAACTGATTACTTTACCATCCTTATTTGATACTCTAATTAGCTGGTAGTGGCATTCCTCGCCGCAATTACATACATGCTGTATCGAATTGCTATTTACAGCTCCGCAACGGACACATAGCACATAATATTTCATTCCCGATAAGTCAGGAGCAGTATCCGTAAATTCAGCTTCATCATCTTCATCCAAATCAGCTAAATCTGCATTTTTATTCACCAGAAAATAATATTCTTCTTTATTCTCGCCTTCTTTAGGCTGAGATAAATACTTGCAGCCATTTTTATCATCTTGAAACCCAGCTAAAAATACTGAACCGCAGTTTTTACAGGCTGCTATTTCGAATACCGGATACTCGATACCATCCTTTTGATAGGTATTACGCCTTTCAAGGAACAATATTGGTTCAGGAGCCAAGCTCATAAATGCACCTTCAATAGCGCGGGCAAAGACATGGTACCTAGCTGGCAACAGAGGTTGGTCGTTCCTTCCCGGATAAGCCAATTTAGCTAATTCCACCAATGCTACTAGAACTTCCCCAGGATTATCTTCTCCTGGGAATATATCTTCAGCTACTATTTCAAGCTCAACAGCTTCGTTTTGCAATCTTTCCTGCAGTCTTAATAAATGACGCTCTCCTTTTAATATTTCAAAAAGCACACGATGCCAATCAGAATCCGACTCAATGTTTATAGGTATGGGAATGTTCCTGCAGATTTGATTAGTATGGATGTATTCTTGCAGGGTAGCTGATACATTTTCTTCGGGAATGCCTTTTATTAAGTTCCTTAACTCTATAATCATCTGGCCATCCAGCTGCCAGGAGAAGTCATAATGCACAGCTTTCATTTTGACTCGATGAGCGTAAACCACATCTTGCCGTTTACTATCCTCATGAACCCATTCAAAAGGTTCACCAAATAAGCGTTGCGCAAATTGCGATATTTCAAAGGCTTCTTCCATACCCCGCCCTAGAGTTGCACTGCTGGCAATACATTGAATCTTATCCATTCTTCCAGCTAGTACTCTATCTTTTAGCCTTCTCAGAAGCATAGCGGTTTCAATTCCCTTGGCGCCTGAAAAGGTGTGCGCTTCATCGATAACTATGTATTTCCATTTTCCTGCATAGGGGCCGTCAAAAAACACACTATCTTCTGGGCGTAACAGCAAGTACTCAAGCATAGCATAGTTTGTCAACAATATGTGGGGCGGTGTTTTCTTCATTTGGGTACGGGAAATCAATTCATTTTTCAATGGTTCCTCTTCAAATACTTCAATGTATTTCTCATATGCCTTCCCGAATTCTTGTTCAGTTTCTCCAGTATACCTGCCAAAAGTGATTTCAGGACATGATTTCAATAATTCCCTTAAGCGTTTAATCTGATCGTTGGCCAGTGCATTCATGGGATATAACAGCAATGCCCGTACTCCTGGATCCAAAGTGCCTGCGGATAATTCACCCAGGAGATCACTTAATATAGGGATTAAGAATGATTCAGTCTTGCCACTGCCTGTACCTGTAGCCACCACCACATTTCGCTTTCCCGCCAGAATCTTTCTAATCGCAATCTCCTGATGCTTATAAAGACTTCGTTCTAGAGGCAGGGCATCATTATTTAAACGCAAGAATGCCTGAGGGATTATTCCTTCATCGATTAATTCCAGAATGTTTTTTCCTTTTTCAAACTCCGGAGTAGCTTCTAAAATCGGTCCCTTGATAAATCTGCTTTTTTCTGTCAAATTTGCTCTGAATTGATTCTGAAGGGATTCATTTTGGAGCTTGAATGTAGTCGTTAAATAACTGAAGTAACTCTCTGATATAAGTTTTGTTGCTGCTATGGGATTAATACTCACTATTAACCCTCCCCCCCATCTGCTTTATTACTACAACTTCTCTTGCCCATAAATACATAACAAAAGATTTAACATCGTCCAAATAAAGCTGCTCTCTTATCTCCACACCAGGCATTCCATCATTATTTAATTCCTTTCTGGAAATAAGCGGCCAGGGCGACGCTAATTTATAGAAGTCACTATAATACTGGTTGATATATTCACTAGTTTTTAACGCAAGTATCAATTCTCCGTCTACGTTGTTAATATTGTACTTAAAGCTTTTACAGCCTTTACTATAATGCTTTGAATGCCAGAATTCTTGTGAGGGAAGAATTTTCCCCTTTTGCTCGCATCTACTATCAGTACAAATCACTGCTTTGGTGAACAATTTTAATACTGCACGATTGTTCTTGCCTGAATATTCCAGTGTGCCTTTGTTAACGCTACATCTAACTTCGCCCTCTTCCCGGAGCCAAGTGTCCATTATTTCCTTCACCACATTAGATTCCAGTCTATCGTATACTTTATGCTTATCCAATATGGCCTTGAAATTGATCTCAATATATTGATAAGGAATAGCTGTTTGAGGAGGTAAATCCCTCAGTGCTATGTTTATGGGTGCTGCACCAGGAATTAAATATTGAAACATATATGACTGGACCGAATGAGCAATAAATACCACCCAGTGAACAATGTTTTTCATGGAGTCTCCTTTATCACCAGATGTATATTCATCCTGAATGCCTAATCTGGCTTGGAAGTTGCCGCTTCTCTTTATTTTTGCAGAATTCATCCAAATCCGGGTCTGCTTACTTGAAGTGCCAACCATAAGAACTGTGAGGGTATCAAAAGATTTAAGGTTCCATGCTCTACCATATATTGAGACTCGGTTGGAATTCTCCCAATCCAATTTGAGTGAATCTATCCATGGATTACCGGTACTTATGAATTGCGTAAAGACGTTATAATTATTTAATGGGTATCTATCTTTTTGATAGGACAATGCCCAATTATTTGTGTCAACAAACTCTAGCAAGTAGTCACCGGTCTTAAATGATCCTTTATCAATATACAATTCATTGTTGCCGGCAGGTATGGCAATTTGGCGGGGCGATTCCCAGGGTGAAGTATAATCCCATATTAGCAGTCGAGGGTTTATCCTCTTCCCCAGTTCATCCCACTTTATATATAATTGATCCTCATCAAGGTCAATAACTTCAGCATTGTATACTTCCCAACGGCATCTCACTGTGAATAAGAAAACCTGGCTGATCATTTCTCTGCTGTTCCATAATCCCGATTTGGATTTGTAAACCAGGAGTTGAAAAGAGCAGAGAGTTTGTTCAGCTTCTCGCAGACTATCCCTGAAACTCAACAGATTAAACTGTGCTTTCCCTAAGTAAAGCTTGGTTTCTGATTTTTGCTCTGCACCATCAATGCCGATTTCTGCATAAATCGTTCCTTTAGCTGGAATAGCCAAGTCCAACAGCAACTGTGATGAATCCCAAACATCAAGATTTATTTCTCGGATATTTCTATAATCTAGAATAACCGTCTCATCCCACCGTAGGGTCCATTTTATTATAGGAATGGGGATTATAAGGGATAGACAATCCCGCTGTTCCTTTAATTCGACAATAATTTCACCTGATATATGTTCTTCAGATGCATTTATCGTAATAATAAATACATCATCTTCCTGATTTGTTATTTGAGCTGGAGCATTTGCCTTAAATCCTGTATCAGCTGGCAAAATTAAGGTTAAATTGGCGGTATCCTGCACACTATATAAGGATGCATCGAATTCATAATCTAAATATGGCAACACTACAAAATCGATCTGCTGCCGAATCCAGTGTGCGCCCAAAACGGCAATAGAATACCATCCGCATGTTTTCCCCCCAGTATTAATAATATCCTCCAAGTCAATGCATAACTCACCATCTATAATTTCTTGATTCACAAATTCATTTAGATACAAATGATTGACTTCTATCGGATTATGGTAACCTTTATACACGAACAATTGCCAACTACCAATTAAGTTATTATCTTCAATAGTAATCTTAAGCAACTCGGGAACCTGCACATAAGGAGCAATACCTTCAACTAAAAGGTTATCTTTTTGAATTCCTCCGATTAACCCAACAGTTGTCACTGCTTTCTCTAGCTCGATTTCAAAAATGCTATTATCAGCCTTAATCAATCCGATCGAACTTGCTGACTTTAATTCTATCTTAACAGTACAGCATCGTTCCTGAATGCCCCTTAGTAGTAATTCTTCCACTACCATACTATCATCAGCTAGTCGATATCCAGGTGACAATACCAACCATGTGCAATCAACCGACTGATTAAGCTTTCTGCTTTTACCATCGATTGAAAAAGCCATATAGGTAGTTTCCTCTGATAAACCGTTAACATTCCAGCTTTTAGCTACTTGCTTATCGATCTCCAATTCTACATAGCAATTACAGGGCATATCTACTTCATATTCTACTGCTGAAATTTCACATTTGGCAGGATCTCCCATGCTGTTTTGAATCGAACATCGCAAATACTGCTCAGAGTCTTCGTTATTACTTATCCTGTAAACTGCCTGTTGTGGAATTCTGCCTTTGCCTATCGATATTATTTGCTGGGGAATTATTAGTTTTACCTCGGCTGATATTTCGTCCAGAAAATAATATGGACTGGATAATCTGGCCGTTTTCGTCAATCCTTGTCCAGTCTCAGTAATATCTTCTATAGTAATTCGTCTATATCTTTGGTTCTCCAACCATTGCTGTATTCGTAGGGGCAGAGAATCAGAAGAACCATTATATAAAAACTCAATACAGCTAGCAACCAAGCGTTCTGCCCATTTACCACCATATAAAAGGAATCTGTATATGGGCTCATCTATGCCTGAAAACATCTCCTTATGAGGCATATGATTAGTAATCTCTTCGATTTGATTTGATATCCTCTGAACTATCTGCTGTTTCTCTTTATGAATATTACTCATACAAGCAGTTTCATCCTCTGGTCTGATAATTACTCCTTCTTGCCCTAATGCCCTTGTAATATCAGTCAACTCTTTTTCTATCTTTTGTTTGCGTTGAATTGCCTGGCGCTTAATTTGTAATTCATGAATACCTCTATTTAAATCGCCGCAGCCCATTTTTTTTAACGATTCCTGAACCTGTTGAAGGTTTTTCTCCAACTTATATTTTCTTTCAAATGCTTGTTGTTCATGTTCATTTAACAGCTTCTTGACATCATCCTGCTCTTTCTCAATTTCAGAATACTTTTGGCTTAACTGTTTTAACCGTTCATTATATTCTTCGATATTATTATCCGGCACACAAAGAAAATCATCCATATCCGTCTCTGCTGCTATTTGTTCATAGGCAGCTTTTAATTCATGCCAGATCATATCGGCTTTATTTTCAGATTTGGACCTATACTTTTGGCACTCTTGTAAAGCTATATGGTTCTCTTTCAGGATTTTTAGTTCATCTAGAAAACTATAAACTTGCTTGTTGTTGATAATATGAAAAACGTCCGGCATAGGAATACCCTTAAAGCTAGCTTGCAGTTCTTGAGATACTTTGTTCAAAGCAGTACTTGCAGAGTTGAGTTTTCTATAAGTGACAAGTAGCCTATTATATATATTTCTTGAAACCGATCTTGGTTGTTGATGCATTCTATCTGGATGTTTCTGCAATCTTATTAAATTCAATTCTTCTTCTACCAATAGTCTTATTCTTTCTAATCCAATGCTATAGGAACCTACATAATCATACTGGGCTAAGGTTATTAAACAATGTAATTCCACCAGATAAGTTTTGTATTCTCCTAGATATTCCTCATAAGTGCGCAAGTGTTCGGCAATTGCATTTATATCCAAGTCTGCCAGCGATCTGGTATAGCTTTCATTCCAAGACCCCAGCCATGATGAACTGCTTAGAACAACAACCTTACGGAGCTGCTCCTGTTCTTGAGCTACCGTTTCTTTAATTATGTTTTCTTGCTGTCTAAAGTCCTGGACTAGCTGGCAACATAATTTCAGCAAATTAAGCTGTTCCCTGAGTATGCAAATCTGCAACAAGACTTCTTGCTTTCTTCTTTCTATCTGCTGCAGTTTTATTTTTAGTGATTCAGTTTTTTGCTCAATTTGCTCTATCTCCATATTTATTTCTTGAACAAATACATTGAAATCAATTGGTAATTCATCCAGGATTTCAATATCCTCCGGGCTATAATTAAATGCGTTTATCTCTTCTTTAAGTTTGATATATAGGCCTAATTGAACCGCTAGACGGTCCTCCCGTTCCAATTCAATGTATCTTTTATTTAGTTCGGTCTCTATTCTTGTCTTTTCTTTTTCCTCGTCTCGAAAATATAATAAGCAGGCAGAAATTTCATTGAGGGAAATGCACCCTCGATCAAAAAACCTCTCTATTACCTGCTTAAAAAAAGTTTCCAAAGACTGCTGAGGAACCCCGCTATGCAATAAGATTTGCGCCACATAGGTATGGGCTCCTGACAAATTGGCAGTAAAAAGACCATTTTTATTTAGGTATTCCAAAAATCCCTGCCCTATCAAACGCTGGCAGTTACCATCCAAGTCCAACTGCAAAGCATCAGAAACTGCACGCCAATAGTTTCTATTTTCATAACCCCATACCCCAATTCCAACAATAAAAGAAGCAAAAGAAGCCGGGACTTTCTCCCACAATAAGCGGATACTTTCATGTGCTTCTCCCTGCATTTGAAATCTTAATAATTCGCCCAGCTTCATTATATCTTTGTAAGAGAGTTCCACTTCCCCAATATAACTAGTTCCTGCTAGTAAGTCTTTGAGGAGAATTTCACACGCTAACAAATCACCAATTTGCTCCACCATACTATTCCCCCCCACAGGATTGCCGATCATCCTATTTTAGATCTTTGAGGTACTGCCAGCCTTCAGTGCTAATCTCCCATATTCCTCTGGGCGAGTCAGTTTTTAAAAGTCCCTCGTTGACTAATGCCTGGCGAGACCACTGGGCAGTATTTCTCCACCTGACCATGCTGGGGTCGGAGGGGAGCGAATCGTAGTCAACTGCTTTTAAGGTATCCTTCATTCGTGTCTCTAGTTCTGCCAGAACTTCTCTCATAGGTGCGGAGCCCCCTTTATCCCTCAATACCATCAGAATAGGAATACGGAATTCCTGTTCTCGAGTCCGTATGCCCCGCTGTAAGCGTCCCATACTACGGCGGCTCACATCTGGGTTACCAAAGTCAATATGGTTATGATTGAACCTCCTCGGCTGTTCATCGACATAAATCTGGGTTGCCCATTTAGTCTGTAATGACAGCACTTCTTCCCGGAATTGTATAATAGATTCAGCTCGTCGAGCAAATTCAACTGCTTTAGAAAAATCACGTTCCTGCCAGGAACGAAAATTTAATTTTTCCAAATAGGAAAAATGAGTTTCGATCTCTTCAAGCAGTATTTCAAAAGCCTGGTACACATTATCGTCATCAACAGACATTCCGTTTCACCACCTATATACCCGGAATAGTTACGCATCGTAAGCAATTTGTAAGCACCGCAGTTCGGGTTCACAGCCTAAAACATATTAGGAAGCATCGTGTGCTCCAAGATGCTCAACACCCAAAGATAGCACTTGAAGGCAACATCAAAGCTATTGGATTATTAGGATGAGTGCTGTTTATTCTTATCTAGTCGATTATATATTCCGCACACCATTATTATGTTAAATTCTACACTAATATGCTAAAATATTCCATATTTTTTGCTTAAATGATATGGAGTACTTTTATGTAGGTGTAAAATCAGAATCAGAGAGGGAACTCTACGCCAAACTCTTTTCATTAATAAACTATGCTTGGTGAGAGGTTGAATAATTAAGTTACATTATCTATGTAGTGGAAACTACCCCAAATAGGTGTTTCCCTGTGGGCACCGTTTCTGGATAAAACTATTGACAA
>JAAYQP010000030.1 GCA_012519195.1 Clostridiales bacterium
AGAACTCCTGCCTTGGCTTGTAAAGCCCGTTCCGTATCCCATTCAAGGCCAAGTTGCCGAATTCGGTCGGTCAATTCCTCCTCCGTACAATTTTTATATAAGTTTAAATTTTTAATGGTTTGATTTCTTATTTCCGCATTAATCATGGGATCCGTACGTAGAAATACCTTATGTGCTGTAGGGGGAAATACATTAATAAGTTTCATAAATCCCACTCCTTTCCATGTTTTTGATTAGTATGCGTATTATAGAAAGAAATATGCAATTTCAAACATGGAAGCCTTTAAAACCTGATATTCCATCAATAACAGAAAACCTTTCCTGTCACAGATAAATAGCAAAAAAAATAAGCCTAACCCGTAATCATTTCCGGATTAAGACTTTACTCTTTAACTATGTCCGTTTATTCTCATAATAATTGCATCTAAAGGATACTTTAACTAATCGATAGCTCGTTAAATAAGGAGTATCCCCAAGTACTCCTATTAACGAATTCAAACATTATATTGCTTCTTGAAATATGGTTTCAACTTTTTGCTTTATCGTCTCCACTTCTACACCTAAGGCTAAGGATAATTCGGGATATAATAATTTCTCTGCTCTTTCAAGAATTCTTTTATCGGTAGTAGACATATTTTTCCCAGCTGCTTTCTTTTCCTGATCTTCTATATTTAATGCATTAATAATTTGAATTATTTGCTTTGGATCCCCTTCTTTTAATAATTTCGTATATACCTGATCTCTTTTCTTTCGATCTGGGATACGCAATGCATTATCGACCGATACGGAATTTAAAACCTCCCGAGCCTCCTCAGATGACATGATCGCCCTCATCTTTACCTTATCATTATCAACCGGTGTCATTATCCTTGACTTCTCGTTAAAAGGATGCATGATATAGAATAGTTTTTTCTCTTTTTCGATGATATCCTCCCGAATTTCATCAATGTAACAAACTCCATGATATGAATACATAATATGGTCTCCTTGCTTAAACATTTCAGCCTCCTTCCATCATTAACTCTGTTTACAATAATAGGATAACATAGGAAAATCTTTTTGTCAACCTAGTTGACATTTTATAGCCTACAGAGTATACTACTGCAGGGGGTGAAAGATTGGAATCGAACTTCAACAATATTATTGATTTAATAAGTATAAAACAATATAAATTAAGAATCTTAAGAGATAAGAAATGGAATACCCTGGATCGGATGCCAGTTTCAAATACAGAGTGGGGAATTCTAGCTCTTGCCCACGGAAAACATCCAACAATATCTGAAATTGCTCAGCAGATGGGTATCAGCAGACAAGCTGCTCATAAGTGTATTAATGCACTTAATAAAAAGGGCCTTATTTGTATAAATAATGCCCTTAATAATAATCGAAATAAATGTGTTCATCTTACGCTTTTAGGTGAAAATTACCTTATGGAAAATCTAAAATTAAAAGAAGAGATTGAAAAAGAACTAGAGCTAAGATTAGGCAGTGAAAACATCAATTTTCTTAAAGAATTACTAAAAAAGGAATGGAATTAATCATTCAATTCCTTTTTTAATATCCTCCAATTCGGTAAGAAATGATCCATATATGCTTTAAATCTCTTATTATGACTTCCCTCTAATAAATGAACGAGTTCATGAACTACTACATATTCCAAACATTCCGGGGATTTTCTAGCTAGCTGTAGATTAAAGCTCAGTTTATGAGTACGAATATTACAAGAGCCCCATCGTGTCTTCATATCTCGAATCGTAAAGGCGCTGGATTTTACACCAAGAATACTTTCCCAGTGCGAAATTAATCTAGATATATCCTCCATAAGCGCTTCACGCTGCCTTGAATCAATGGGTTCCAAATTTTTTTCATTCAGTCTTTGCAGTATCCTTTTTTGATGTATTAAGATCCAATCACTCTTTGCTTCTACAAATTTTCTTATATCCCTCTCACTCATTCCTATGGGAGCAGAAATTACGACCCTTCCCTCAGGAGGTAGAACCCTAAGATACATATTTTTAATATTCTTTCGAATAATTTCAATTGGTATGCCATTTACTTCATAATAATTCATAATTCTCCATTGCTACCCTTGCCATCTGTTTGATTCCACCATTTTTTTATATCCGTAATAAAATGGTAAATGCCTCAATTAATTTTTCTCAAAATCTATCTTATCTTCTTGCTTGTCTTTGTTTACATCTCTAATAAATGGTAATAATTTACTAGGAGGTGTATGTATGATTACTTTTATTAAAGACTATACCATTGATACGATAAAGAAAAAATTAATCCTTCTTTATCTATTAAATGTATTTGATGTTATAATGACACTCTTATTATTAAGAACCGGTCTCTTTCGGGAAGCTAATATTTTTATGGTAAAAATGGTTGAGAGTCCTCTGGCTAGTTTTTTGTTTAAGGTGGTATTCCCGGCCCTACTTCTCTCCTATCTGTATACCAGAATCAAGGAAACCACTGAGGTCTCTGGGCAGGATGAACTAGCTGCTTCACTCTCCTATGATGAATTAAAAGCCTCCAATATCGGCATCAACATTTCATTGATCATCTATGCCCTGGTTGATCTTTCCCATCTAGTCTGGACGGCTTTGCTACCATACTTCCTATTAAAAGCAAACTAATTAGCTCGGTTTGGGAGCTTGTGGATCAAGTCCATAAGTTCAGGAAAACTACCTTGCCGATAGTTCGTGATATCACATTCCTCAGTATTGATTAAACAATCCTTTAGTAGGAAGGTATCCATACCAAGTTTAGCGGCGCACATATCATCTCTCACATCATTACCAATCATAATGCAGTCTTGTGGAGTTTTCCCAATTTTCCCAAGAATTTCCTTATAATACTCTAAATTTGGTTTACAGTAGGATGAATTCTCATAGGTTGTAATCCATTCAAAATCCTCTGACTGTAAACCAGCCCAACGAATCCGATTAACCGTAGCTACCCGGGGGAAAATTGGATTCGTGGCTAAAACGATTCGATACCCTTTCTTTTGTAACAACCGGATACATTCCTTAGCGAAAGGCTCCATTGAAGTGGTTTTTTGTGCAGCAATAAATTCCCTCTGATAGAAATCTTCAAAAACTACTTCTAACTCCCGCACCTTTTCACCTAATATATGCTCAAAAACAGACCAGAACCTTTTTTCATTGGTCATGGTTCCGTCATTATCGATCATAGCCATGGTCCCTGCCATAATTGCCTTAATCAATTCCTCTTCCTCTATACCATAAGGCAACAACTTAAGGGCTAATGCCTTAAAATATGTCTGAACAAATCGTTCCTGGTCTGGCATCGGCAAAAGGGTACCATCCAAATCAAAGAAAAAAGTATCCATTTCCTATCCTCCTCCTTTTTATACAAAAGAAGCTGCTGCTTCTTGTGTTCCTCATAATTTGGCTTCCATGTAATAATCTACAGTTGTTTCTGCCCATACTTTTCTGCAATTTTAATAAGTAACTCTACACATTGATCCATCGCTTGAACACAGGCATATTCCATCTTTCCATGGTGATTGTGGGAACCGGTTCCAAGATTTGGACAGGGCAATCCCATGTAGGAAAGTCTAGAACCATCCGTCCCACCCCTAACAGGCTCGCTGATCGGGTTTCCTCCCAACTCTCTTATTGCCTCATATGCAGTTTCAATCAAATGCCAATGGGGCTTAATTTTCTCTGCCATATTATAATATTGATTTCTCAACTCTAATTCTACGGTATCCTTACCATACTTTTCATTTAGCTTACAAGCTATTTCTTCCATCAGCTTTTTCTTCTCTTCTAATTTTTCTAAATCATGGTCACGAATAATATAATTCAGCTTTGTTTGATCTACGATACCTTCGATCTGATCCAAATGGAAGAAGCCCTCATATTGTTCTGTATTTTCCGGCCGCTGATCTTCCGGTAGCATAGCGTTAAATTCCATTGCAATTAGCATGGAATTTATTAGTTTTCCTTTCGCACTTCCTGTATGAATACTTATTCCATTAATTGTCACCTTTGCAGAAGCAGCGTTAAAGTTCTCATATTCTACTTCACCAAAGGATGCACCATC
Source organism: Clostridiales bacterium (assembly GCA_012519195.1). Taxonomy (GTDB): domain Bacteria; phylum Bacillota; class Clostridia; order Lachnospirales; family Lachnospiraceae; genus Mobilitalea. The sequence goes on from JAAYQP010000030.1 coordinate 4,075, forward strand.
GACGGTATAAGCAAAGTCCGCACCAAATCGTTTTACATCGAAAAGATCTGCTCCTCGGCCGATTTCCTCATCCGGTGTAAAGGCTATTTTAATCGTTCCATGCTTAATTTCCGGATGTTCTTGTAGAACTTCAGCCATGGTTAAAATTTCAGCTAATCCTGCCTTATCATCTGCACCAAGGAGGGTCGTACCATCCGTTACTACTAGATCACACCCGATATATTTTAGCAAGGAAGGATATTCTTTAGGACTTAAAAGGATGTTTTTTTCCTCATTCAATAAAATCTCTTTACCATCGTAGTTTTTCACAAGCCTTGGTTTCACATTTTGATAGGGAACATCTCGAACCACATCCATATGACTAATAAAGCCTATGACAGGACCAGACCAATTCTCGATATTGGCTTCAATTGTACCATAGACATAACCATTCTCATCCATCGCAGCATCTGTAATACCCAATTGTTTCATTTCTTCTACTAAGTCCCTTGCAAAATCAAGCTGTTCTGGAGTACTGGGGCATGTACTACTTCCGCTTAGGGAAGCCGTTTCATATTTCGTATATTTGATTAATCTTTCATATGCTTTCATGTAATTTCTCCTTAATTAAATTTTAGTCTTATTTTGCTATTATATCATTTTATATCTTACTTATTTCATTATTATCTAAAATTATAGTTGAAATATCCTAGCTTTCCTTAGCATATAATGAATCGTTAAGAAATGATTCTAGGAGGAGGTAATCGTATGAATCAAAATAGTAAAAATAAAGATAATATTATGATCCTTAATGGTAATGGACAGTTAACCGCTATTCCGGACATAACTATCCTAAGGCTCGGGGTAGTAACAACCGGTGATAATGTAACTATAGCGCAACAGGAAAATGCACGGATCAGTCAAGATGTAATACAGTCAATTCAGCAATTAGGCGTGGAAGACATTAAAACCTTTCAGTATGTCATTGATAGATTATATGATTATGAAAACGGAACTCGTATTGACCGTGGTTATTCCATCCGCAATATTTTTGAAATTCGAATAACGGATATGAATCTTGTGGGAACTGTAATTGATACCGCTGTTAATTCCGGTGCAAATGCTGTTGATTTTATTAATTTTGAGGTTTCCGCACTAGATTATATCTATCAGCAGGCCTTAAATCTTGCCGTCCGTAATGCCTATCAAAAAGCCCAATCGATCTCTGCAAGTCTTGGTACCCGTATTAACCCAGTCCCGAAGAGAATAATTGAAAACAGCACCGCTCCCATTCCATACTCCTCAATGTTCACAGCAAGAGAGGACCTCTTCGCCACACCAATAGAACCTGGGGATAAGCAAATCACTGCTTCTGTTACTGTGGAATTTATCTACGATTAATATGATATCTTCCTAACTAAAGGACCGATCGTGATCAAAGTTATAAGGATAGACTATGTATGTCATGGATAGTAAAATGGTAAAATTTTAATTTGCCGGATCGTTCTACCTGCCTCCCAATAAATAAGGATAAGGAGCTGAAATCTTCTACCTTCGTAGGATATCGATACCCTTAATAAAATCAGCTCCTATTTTTTCTAAATCTTACCCTTAATTTTATCCTACCGCTCATTATACAAACTATATTCTACCACAAGTCCACTTTCATTAGCAAAGATTTCTTAACCTTAAAAAACATCTTGATAATTTTTATTCTCAGCCAATACATTTCTTGCAAAGGAACACTGAGGAACGATTTTTTTATTTTCATTCCGTGCTCGTTCAACTACCTTATCTAATAATTGATGTGCAATTCCTTGATGTCTGTAATCCTCCTTAACAAAGGTGTGGTCAATCACAATTTTATCCTTATCCTTCGGATTATAAGTTATCACTCCGATTGCACTGCCAATGCTGTCACCAACATAATAAGCATTTTTCGCCTCTTTAATATCGTTAATGATCAATTTATCACCTCCTTATCTATTTCTATTTAGTATTATCGTAAATGGACTAGAATATTTGCTTTTTTCTATTATTTTCTTTTTTTATCATTTATCCCATCTAATTTTCAAAATCTTCCATAACCTCTTTCTCATTATAGGGCTCAAGATGCGCTATTAATTGTACATTTCTATTGATACTTTGCTTGATTTTATCTTCGATAAGATGAGCTAGCTCATGGGATTCTTCTACACTTAAATTTGGTTCTGTCAGTATGTGCATATCAATATAGAGATCATTTTGGCATCCCCTACTTCGAACCTTATGAATTCCCTTCACCTGATCAAAGCTCATTGCAATCCTTTTTACCTGGTCTACATCGACTACAGCCTTATCAAGTAATATGCTACTGTTGTCTCGGAAAATCTCAAATGCTGCGTGAAAAATAAATCCTGCTACGACAAAGGAAGCCAGAGGATCAACAAAGGCGGGTAATCCAAAACGAAGGCCTGCCAAAGTTATTAAGACACCAATTGACACATAAATATCACTTCTAGTATGCATGGAATCTGAAATCAAGATTTGGCTATTCAGTTTCTTCCCATTCTTGTATTCGAAAATGCAGATAAATAAATTAATAGACAAACTAAATAATAAAATAAATAAGCTCTCAGACGACACCTGGGGTTGAACCGGGTGGATTAGGCGCATCACAGCTTCCACAATGACTCTACCACTTACAAAGATTAGCATTAATGATATAAACAAACCTGCCAACATTTCAAATTTCCTATGTCCATAGGGATGGTCCTCATCAATCGGCTTTGAGGCTAACTTGATTCCGATTAGACCGACAACATTTGATGAGCCATCGGATAAGGAATGAAAACCATCCGCTGTCATACTGGCGCTATTTATTAAAGTTCCCATAATTAATTTTAGTGCAGCAACAAAAAGATTAGCGAACAACAAAATCCATAGTACCCGTTTTACCTTTATAAAATTCTTCTCCATAAGCTCTCCCTTCCCCAAAAAGACCAATTTAATATCAAGATCAAATATTACCCTATAATGCAAAAAACCTGTGAAACCATATTATCTATAGTCCAACAGGTTACTTTTCCTGCTGCCTAACAAGCGGCTTACCTATCTTGTAAATCAAATTAGAAACACTAGATAGCCTGCTTGCTATTTCGGCCCGGCGATGCGGTTAGGAGTTGAATTCCTCTTCAACTTGCATCGCTTGATCAATATTAAATGAAAGGTTAGTGATATCTCTCTTAATAGTAATATATTCATCTGTACTTGTCTCTGACATTAATTATTGATGATATTAACTCAGAAAGGGAAAGCTAAGGAAGACTTTATAATTCTATTATTCTAGTTCGATTGTTCCGGCATTTAATGCATAGTAACGGCCTTTTTGCTTCATCAAATCATCATGATTACCACGCTCAATAATTTCACCATGCTCCAAAACCATAATAGCATCGGAATCTCGTACCGTGGATAAGCGATGGGCAATAACAAAGGTGGTTCTGCCCTCCATAAGTTTATCCATACCTTCCGCAATCAATTTCTCCGTTCGAGTATCTACGGAAGAAGTTGCCTCATCCAGAATTAGAATGGTCGGGTTTGCAACTGCAGCCCTTGCAATGGATAATAATTGTCTTTCACCTTGAGAAAGGTTATCACCATCGATCGTTAGCATGGTATCATACCCATCCGGTAGATTTTTAATAAAATAATGGGCATTTGCTAACTTTGCTGCTTCTATTACTTCCTCCTCGGTAGCATTTAACCTACCGTATCGGATATTTTCTGCAATGGTTCCTTCAAATAGATGGACATCCTGAAGAACAATACTCATGGTGCTTCTTAGGTCAAACTTATTAATCCTTCTAATGTCCACACCATCATAGAGTATCCTACCATCGTTAATTTCATAAAATCGGTTAATCAGATTGGTTATCGTAGTTTTTCCTGCACCAGTGGAACCGACAAAAGCAATCTTTTGTCCCGGTTTTGCATATAAATTAATATTTTTTAATACTTTTTGTCCTTGCAGATATCCAAAATCAACATTTTCAAAGGTAATGTAACCTTTTAAAGGAATGAGATTAAATTCTTCCTTATTCTTCGGTACCTTCCAGAAATATTCATCTCCTTCCATTACAAGACGAACATCCCCCTGGTCTACTTCGACTTCTTCATCTAAAATATTAAAAATTCTTTCTGCACCAGCTAAAGCAGCAAACAAGGTATTTAGTTGGTTAGAAACCTGGGTAATTGGTCGGGATATGGTTCTTGTGTATTGAAGGAAAGCTGCTATATTACCAACACTTAATCGTTCCTTCATAACTAGAATAGCTCCAATCATAGCGACCAATGCATATAATACATATGATAGATTACCCATGATAGGCATTAGCATAACACCATAAGTAGAGGCATGGGTACTTGCTTTTCGAAGTTCATCATTTCTTTCCCTAAAATCATTAATTGCCCGTGTTTCGTAATTAAATACCTTTACAACCTTCTGACCTGACATCATTTCCTCAATATAGCCATTCATGTCTGCTAAAGCAGCCTGCTGTTTACGGAAATATCTCGCTGATTTTTGCCCAACATACTTTATGGAAAGAAACATAACAATCATCATCAATACAACAATTACGGTTAGAATTGGGCTGAGCAAAATCATCATTGAAAAGGTTCCCACGACCGTGATGAATGATATGGTAACCTGGGATACACTTTGCTCCAAGGATTGATTTAACATATCCACATCATTGGTATAAGTTGACATTAACTCACCATGGGAATGTTGATCAAAGAATGAAATCGGTAATTTTTCCATATGGGTAAAAATGTCTTCCCGAATCTTATGAACGGTGCTTTGAGCTAACTTCGCCATGAACAAACTACCCAGGTATTGACCAATCGAGATAATAATTACAAGGATTCCCATAGTAATGAGATAGGTAATAAATCGTCTCTTATTATGATCCGTAACCAGTGAGTCAATAATAGGACTTAGAAGTCCATTGGCAGCAATTTCAGCGATAGAGCTAAGAATGATACAAAAAATTCCACCAAAAAATAATAATTTATTAAATCGAAAATAACCAAATAAGCGAATTAAAGTTTTTTTCGGATCCTTTGGGCGTAATTGCAAATGTTTATTTGGGTTTTTCATTCTCCTATCACCCCTTTCTGCTGCGAAATATAGATTTCCTGATAGATTGGAGATTGCTTCATTAACATTTCGTGATTACCATAGGACTCAATCTCTCCCTCGTGCATAACTAATATCTTATCTGCATGCTGAATGGACGAGATCCTTTGTGCTATGATAAATGTAGTAATATGCCCTAGTTCTTCTTTTAAAGATTTTTGTATCTTGGCATCCGTTGTCATATCAACAGCGCTGGTTGAATCATCTAGAATAATTATCTTTGGAGATTTTAGCAGAGCTCTTGCTATACTCAATCTTTGCTTTTGACCTCCGGAAAAGTTATCTCCACCCTGTTCTACTCTATGATCTAACCCATCATCATATTTTGAGACAAATTCCCAAGCCTGCGCTAACTTCAATGCATTGATAATTTGCTCATCGCTAGCATTTTCCTTTCCCCATAGCATATTTTCTCTAAGGGTTCCAGAGAATAAGGTATTCTTCTGTAGGATAAAGGCAACCTGATCTCTTAAGGATTTAATATCATATTCTTTAACATTCCTGCCTCCTACCAATATGGATCCCTCTGTCACATCATACAGACGAGGTATTAATTGTACCAGAGTTGATTTTGAAGATCCGGTCGAACCAATGATGCCGACTATTTCACCGGATTTAATCTCAATATTAATATTTTTTAGTGTTCTCTCACTACTTCCCGGATATCGAAAGCTAACATTTTTATATTGAATTGAGCCATCCTTCAATTCTTTGACTGGGCTTGAAACTTCTTTGATTTCTGTTTCCGTATTCAAAATTTCTATAATTCGTTTCACAGATGCGGAACCCCGTAATAATTGCATAAAGAAAAAGGAAATTAACATCAGTGCCATTAATACCTGGGTAATATATGTGATAAAGGAAATTAGCTCTCCACCGCCCATGGTACCTACGGTTACCTGTTGCCCACCAAACCACAATACTGCCATAATTGTGGCATACACAACTAGATTCATTACTGGAAACAGAAAGATAACCAGTGAAATTGCCTTTAAAGCAGTATCGCGCAAGGCATCATTTCTTTCCTTAAAACGTCCTTCTTCATGTTTCTGACGATTAAAAGATTTAACAACACGAATACCGGTCAAATTCTCCTGCGTAATTGCATTCACTCGGTCTACACGGGATTGCATTTTAATAAATAAAGGACGTGCTTTCGATAGAACAATGGTTATGATGATTCCAAGCAAAGGAATCGCAATCATAAATACCTTAGCAAGAGAAGCATTGATATTAAATGCCATGATTAAGGCAAATAGCATTAAAAAAGGTGCACGGACTGCCATTCTAAGGCTCATCATCGTCACCTGACCGATTGTGTTGCAATCATTGGTAAGCCTTGTAATAAGGGAAGAAACTGAAAACTGATCCAAATTGGCAAAGGAAAAGCTCTGTACCTTCTCGAAAGCCACCTGTCTAATCTCTGCAGCAAAGCCATAACCAGCCTTTGCTCCACAATGGGAGCTTAATACTCCAAAAAGAATACCAAAGATGGCTGCCACTACCATGATTAATCCAGTTTTGACAATATAATCTATATCCCGGTTCGCTATTCCTATATCTACAATTCTAGACATGAGATAGGGTATGATGATATCAGCCACAACTTCTAGTATCATCAGAATTGGACTAGAAATCGCATATAGGATGTATTTTTTCATGAATGGTAATAATTTTCTCAAACTATCGCTCCTTACTATTTTTTATATTTTAAATCACTTATCATCTAAGCTAACTTATGATCTATGTAGAATCATAAGTTATCCAATTTTAATTTACCCACTTTTTATTTGAAAAATTAACTGGTAACATAGAAACCTCATTCAACAACTCACTTTACCAAGGAATAAATGAAAAAGAATCCATAATGGATTCTTGCATGTATAACAAAAAAACTATAACCTTGCACTTCAATCTAAATCAAAAGTATAGCATAAATATAAATTAAAAAAAAGAAAAGAATTCCTAAAATTAATAAATAGAATATAAAAATACAACAGTGAAATGAGCCATAAGCTTTGTTATTCCACTGTTGTTACAATTTATTTTTCTTTCAGTTTTTGCATGACCATGGCATGCTCCTTACATAATTCCTCGTATAACTGTAAAGTGTTCCAATATTGATTCGTTAAGGTTAAAACTGCTTTATGATTGATTCTACCTACACCGGATTTTCTTATAGCTAGGAGCACCTCATCAACCTTAGTTCCAGTAATTCCTGCCATTAGGAGCATTTCTGTTTCTAAATCCTCTCCTTTATATAGTTCATCTACTGGATTTATCTCCTTAACTCCTGCCAAATAACCTAGTGGCTGCAGGTATTCCTCTTTCTTAATTCGTTTTATTCGTATCCCAAGAGGTAATAACGCTCTGGTAATACTTTGGATACGAGATTTCTCTTGGAAATTAAACAGTAAAACACTCGCTTTCATATATGATCTCTTTCCTTTCCTACTCAACCACTACAAGATAATTTGTTACTGCATATAGAATTTGCCCATTATACTCCAATCTAGACCAACCATTCTCTCCGATTCCAGTCCGAATTGCAATATCTCCATGATATAAGACAGCTGCGATCGTATTCTCATCTTCTGAGCTCGGAACAAGACGAAGATTCGTAAACTCTTTGGCAGTTACTTGCTCATTAACATCCTTAAATTTAACTCCGGCTTCCGGATTATCTATGGTAGGTTTAGAATTTTCTTGATAATTAAGGTCCGTTGTCAGATAACTAGAAACTGCATATAAAGTTTGCCCCTTGTATTCCACTCTCGACCAACCATTATCACCGATACCGGTACGGATTGCAATATCCCCGTAATGTAATACTTCTACAATAGTATCTTCACTTTTCGTACTAGGTTCACTTCGAAGATTCGTTTTATCCTTGGCTGTTACCTTTTCATTAACCTTCTTATAGTTTCCTTTCTGTTCCTGGGGAGTTGGAGTCGGTGATGCCGCTTCTAAGTTGGTGGTAAGATAACTGGTAACAGCATAAACGATCTGACCCCTATATTCTAATCTGGACCAACCATTATTACCTATACCCGTCCTTTTTGCAGTATCACCATTTTTTAATACTGCCACTACAGTGTCCGGATCTTTTGTACTAGGAACGGATCTGAGATTCGTTTCTATCTTGGCGGTTACAATTTCATCAACTTTCTCAAAATCAATTAAAGCCGCAGGATCTGCCGTAACCGTTTCCTGAGGTGTATCCTTCTTTGCTTTCGCAGGCTTCTTATACTTAAAATAAGCGATATTTAAATCCACTGATCTTCCAATTCCCGGTACGTTACCTTTGCTTGTATATTGCCACATTGCATGTTTACCGGAATAGCTAGACTTGGCCGTTTCTGTATCAAACAGCTCTGGATATTGTGCAACCCAGATTTTATATTTTTGACTCAATCGGTCGGTATTCCACATTGCATTCTGCTCAAGTTCACTTTTTGCTGCATAAAACATAGGGTTGTATCCCTCTTCTTTTATATAATCTAAGAACTCAATAGCAAGATCCGTTCTCTCATCCTTACTCATACCATACTGTCTGTTATTCGGGTCAGTAAATCCTTCACAATTATAAGCAACCGGATAAGTAATTGGATAAGGAGCGATAAAATCTGCAACCCAGGCTGCTTCCTCTCTTGCCTCTTTCTCATTGATTGCTGTGGAGAAAAAATATACTCCTATCAGAATATCATTCTTAACTGCCTCTTGTAGATTATATTTAGCATAGGGATCTTCGACGATTTCTCCCTTATCTAGGGTACGATATCCCACACGAATCATTGCAAAATCAATTCCAGATTCTTTTACTTTTTTCCAATCAATAATTCCTTGCCATTTAGCCACATCAATCCCATAGGAAATTGCCTCTTCTTCCTTCACTGGCCGATCCAAATCCGTAACATCAAGTTCTACACCTGTATTCCCTTGGACTTGAGGATCTTTTGGTTCCATTTGTGGATCCATATCCTCCGGTGGTACTACCTCTTCTTTCTCCGTTTGAATGACATCCTCTTCTATTGCTGGTGTAATTAGCTTGTCATCTGGATCCTGTTGTTTTCCATTCGGATATTCTGCTTCATCCAATGGCGCTTCCTCTGCAATCTGATTCGATATAAGATCCTCCACTTTTTCCTTGTCACTATGTTTATCATAGATCATACTAATTATATAGTATGATATAAAGATTAGTGAAATGGCTATTACTAAGGATGTCATAACATACCTTAAAGTTTGCTTCTTATTATTTCGTATATAGGTTATGATAAACTTCTTCATATGCCCTCCTAACATAAACCTTACTATCGTACCTGTATATTTCAACACATCCATATTAGGATGACCTTATTCTAATAAATAATGATATTCTATATCATAAGCTATTAAAAGTAAATTAGCAATATCCTCCTAATATTTACAATTACATAGTAATTTTTTTCTTTGAAAAATTCCACCAAGTAGACTACTTCCTTGCCTTATTAAAATAATATGCGCCAAATTACACTTCTTAGGATTACTCACTAAGAAAAGCAATTTGGCGCAAAAACTCCCCATACACTTATAAAAGTGTTATTAGCGAAATATAACTGATTTTTCTATATTCCTTTATTGAAAAATAGATATCAGATCTTTAAAATTATGTAGATGATAGGTTGCTTTGTTATAATCTGCAGCATCCCCGATTCCCGCACTATCCATACCTCCAGCACAAGCAGCTTCGATTCCCGCTTTGGCATCCTCAACAACAAGGCAATCGGAGGGCTTTTCTTTTAGAAAGCCTGCTGCTTTCAGGAACACCTCAGGATGAGGTTTGGAATGTTCAATATTATTACCATCGGATATCGCATCAAAATAGTCTTCCATTCCAATCTGCTTGAGGATTAACCTAGCATTCTTGCTTGAGGATCCTATCGCAAATTTAAGTCCCAGGCTCCTTAGGTAGTTCAAAGTTTCCTTTACCTCTTTACTTAAATCCTTTGGTGACATCATTAGTAGCAAACTTTTATAGATTTCATTTTTCTCACTTGCTAGCTTTTCTTTCTCTTCCAAGGAAAGTGGCTCCCCCACATACCCTTCCAGAATGATATTCAAACTATCCATACGGCTGACTCCCCTCAGCCGATGATTAATCGTCTCATCAAAATAAATGTTCATCCTATCAGCGATTTGCTTCCAGGCTTGGTAATGATACTGATCCGTATGGCATATAACACCATCAAGGTCAAACACGATGGCACGATATTTCATTTTATCCATCCGCCTTTCTAATATGTATATATTAAGAGAATTACGAAATTTTACTATGGTATCAATTTTATATGCAACATATACAAAGAATTCACTCCCTGGTGCGTAGATTATGATATGGCCTTGATCGTGAGGGTATCCCCTAGCTCATAACTCTTACCATAGATCTTTACTTGCTTAGGATTTCCTTTCACTAAAGTAAACTTGGACTCTTTATGATCAATTTCAACCTCAATCTGACTGTCCTCATAATTGATTTTAAAGCAATATTTCTTCCATTGCTCTGGAATAGAGGGTGAAAAATAAAGTCCATCTTCTTTTATCCGTAAACCGGCAAAACCATATACGATCGCCATATAATTTCCGCCCATGTTGGCAGTATGGATTCCATCTTTGGTATTTTTATGAGTATTAAATAAATCCAGTTTTGCTGAATTACCAAAATAATGATAAGCTTTCTCCTTAAGTCCCAGCTTAGATGCAACAATGCTGAAGATACAGGTAGAAAGCGAGGAATCATGGGTGGTTATTTTTTCATAGTAATCAAAGGAATTCCGTATGGTTTCCAGGGACTGAGCATCCTCAAAGATAAAATGGGCAAGAACTGTATCTGCCTGCTTACATACCTGATAACGATACAGATTTAAGGGATGGTAATGTAGAAGCAGTGGAAATTTCTCTGCCGGTGTACGTTCCAAATCCCATACTTTCTTATGGAGGAAGGAATCGTCTTGCGGGTTGATTTTTAATTCCTCATCATAGGGCAAATACATACTTTCTGCCGCCTTCTCAAATTCCTTAATCTCTTCCTCCGTCAGACCAATCCTGTCTGCAAGTGGTTGGAGTCTACCTAGCTCTTTTAAGAGTTTATAAATCTTTACCGCCCACCGCAAATTATACTGAGCCGCAACGTTCGTGTAATAATTATTATTCACTAAACAAGTATATTCATCCGGACCAGTTACCCCATGAATTTCAAATCTTCCTTTATAGTAATTTCCTACATCCACCCATAGTCTTGCTGTTTCAAATAAAATTTCAGCACCTTTTTCTACAATAAAATCGATATCTTTGGTTGTAAGATAATAGGCAATAATAGAGTAAGCAATATCCCCATTGATATGGTAACCAGCTGTACCAGAAGGAAAATAACCAGAGCATTCGGTACCCATAATGGTTCTCCATGGATATAATGCCCCCTTTTTATGTCCCATTAGGCCTGCATTTTCCCTTGCCTTATCTAAAGTTTTATATCGAAATCCAATAAGATTTTTCGTAATTTGGGGTTCGGTTAAGTTAAAGAATGGTTGGATATACATCTCGGTATCCCAAAAATAATGTCCCTCGTAACCTTCTCCACTCAACCCTTTTGCTGCAATATTACAATATTCATCCTTACCAACCGATTGGATCAGCTGGTACATATTATAATTAACTGCAGCTGTAAGCTCTGAATCCCCTTCAATTTCTAGCATACAATTATCCCAGTATTCGCTGAGATAATTGTGTTGATAATCATATAAGGATTGAAGAGGAAGCGAAGTCGCTTTGTGCATTTCTTCTTTCGCTTTTTCCATACAATTCTTAGACCGAATCGAATCTACGAATACGGTATATTTGGTTAAAGTAATGCTTTCTCCCTCTTCAATTGTAGTATCAATTCTTGTAATAGCTTTATGACCATCCAGTTTTGTTTGAATAGAGCCCTGTTTCGATAAGAGATGTTTTACACCAGTGCATACGGATAATCCAGAGCTTGCTGTATGTGACAACAGATAAGAGGCATCTTCGTCAATAAGAGCATCTTCTGGTAGAAGATACCTTTTACTTTCCCTTGCAATCCTCGGGTCGTTGCTATTGCTATAATTCATCACTTCCCCATTATGTAGGGATTCAAACTCCACTGTCCCGGAAAAGTTCAAAGCCTTAACACAATATTCAATGGTAAATAAAGACAGCTGATGGAAAGAGGTCATTCTTTTTATGGTAATCTCCACTTCATTTCCCATTGGTGAACGCCATTGTATCTGGCGCCCCGTAACCCCTTGTTCCATGTCTAGCCAGCGCTTACTAAAAAGAACGGTACCATCAAATAAATGAAACCTTTCGTTATTAATCTTTAAATATATCGTTTGTGTATCTGCTACATTAAGCATGGTCTGTTTTTCTTCAATTAATCCATGTAGATTCTCTGCCTGCTTCATCTCAGCAATATCGTAGAAACCATTAATGTATGATCCACGGATGGTATCATATCCTTCTGGATACCCTTCCTCATAATTAGATCGAATACCGATATAGCCATTGGCATTATGAAAAACAGTTTCCATTAGCATCAAGTCATTATTATCCATGCTTAAATTTTCAACTTCATAAACTAGTTGTTTTAAATTCATTACATCCTCCATTAACTTTATGTATCTAGTACTTGTTCGGGTATTGCCCATCGTATTCCATTCTTAACTAACTTCCTGTCTTATAGCTTGACCGCTCCAGCTGCGACACCTTTTACTATATGCTTCTGGGCAGCAAGGTAGAATATAATTACAGGAATAATTGTCAGTGTTAGTCCAGCCATCGCTAAATTCCATTCAATCGTAAATTGACCAAAGAAAGAGGCTGTGGATAAGGGAATGGTTCGTCTGGCCTTATCGGAAATTGCAAGGGACGGAAGGAGGTAGTCATTCCATATCCAAATAACATCTAGAATCATTACCGTCGTTGTTGTTGGCTTTAACATTGGAAATACTATTTTCCAGAATACACCAAACTTATTACAACCATCGATGGTTGCTGCTTCCTCCAGTGATACTGGTATTGCTTTAATAAATCCATGATAAAGAAATACCGCCATACTTGCTCCAAATCCAACGTTCATATAGATTAGGCCACCTAAGGTATTCAACATTGGTATATGCAGATGATCTCTAATCCATCCCATTACTTGCATTAAAGGCATCATGATTGTATGGAAAGGAATAATCATCGTCGCAACAAAAATCATAAATATCCATTTACTTAGCTTATCGTTTGTTCGAACAAGCATCCATGCTGTCATAGAGGATAGGATTACAATAATTGCGATCGATACCAGGGTAACAATAAGAGAGTTTCCGAAGGACCTTAGGAAATTCATCTTCCCCATGGCAGTAATATAATACTCAAAGGTAAGGGTTTTGGGCGGTGCCATCATATTGGCATAAAGCTCCTGCCGATTTTTAAAAGAATTAACGAAAACTATATAGATCGGAAATAGGTAAAAGATGCAGAAAGCGATAATAAGGATTTGTAATAAAAGCTTACCTGATTTTTTCATTACATCTCCACCTCCCTCTTCTTGGTAATAGCAACCTGAATCAAGGTTATAGAAGCAACAGCGATGAAGAAAAGAATCGCCTTCGCCTGGCCATATCCATAGTTATTTAAAGAAAAAATTTCATTATAGATATTCATAGCCATCATCTCTGTAGAATTATTCGGACCTCCTCCGGTTAAGGAGACATTTACATCGAATATCTTAAAACAATTGGATAAGGTCATAAATAAACAAATCGTAAAGGATGGCATGATTAAAGGGAATTTTACTTTAATCAGTGTATGCCAAAAGCCTGCTCCGTCCACCTTTGCAGCTTCGATTACATCCTCTGGTATTCCCTGAATACCGTTGATGTAAATAATCATAATATATCCGGCTAATTGCCATGTTGTTACAATAATCATAGCAGCTAAGGAAAAATCAGGATTCAGAAGCCAGCTAAAGAAGAAGTTATCCAATCCGGTGAATTCCCCTATCATTTTAAAGAGGTCGGTAAATATAAACTTCCATATGTATCCTAGAATTAAACCACCAATTAAATAAGGCATAAAAAGCATAGCTCTAACTGCGTTACGTATCCTTAATTTACTAGTTACAACCAAAGCAAAGGTCAATCCCAGTAAATTAATTATGGTAACAGATAGGATAGTAAAAAATAAGGTATGTACCGCTGATGAAAGAAACCTTTTGTCCGAAAACATTCTGATAAAATTCTTCATACCTACATATGTTTTCTCATTGAGAGGCATTCCATCCCATGATATAAAGGAGTAACCGATTCCGGTCAGGAAAGGTATAATAACAACCGTAACAAACACGAATACTAAGGGTAATACAAATAAAGCATACCAGGCTTTATCTTTTTTTCTTCTCATAACTAGCCTCCTTACAGTACAGAAATCTAACATCGACTTAAAGCTATAAGAGGACGTTAGATTTCTGTACAATTAAATCCTATCTCAAATTCCTACATTCTAAAATATTTATTGACCTGCCTGAACAAATGCGTCGGTCAACTTAACAAGGAAATCAGTACCTGACATATCCGTTGTAAAGAACTCTTCTGCTACAGGTTTCAAATATACATCAACGATACCTGCAGGCCATTGACTCATCGGCCAACCAATTGTTTTACCTGCTACTGCATATTCAGAAACTGCCTGTGATAATGGATCAAGTTGCGGGCTCTCCATTGTTGAAACTACAGGAATAAATCCGAACTCTTCCATCAGATATTTTTTACCAGTTTCAGAGGTATATAACCAATTTAGAAAATCCTTTCCTGCTTGAATCTCTTCAGCTGAGGCCTGGGAATTGACATACCAACAAGTAGGAACACTAACTGCTAGTTTATCATTTCCTGCTAGTGGAAGTGGCATCATACCCATTTCAAAGGAAATATCATAATCTTTGAACATACCATAGCACCAGTTACCTTGATGAATGGATGCGGATTTACCAGTAGCAAAATCACCTGTCTCTTTATCATAGGTAACTTCCAAAGGATTATTCGTATATTCACGAATTGCTTCCATGAATTTTGCAAACTCTACGAACTCTGGTGTATCCTGTAATTTAACTTCTCCAGCAACCAATTTATCGATATATCCTACCGGATCATTCTGAAGAGCAAATGGCGTATTCAGAATATGACCAATTAAGAAATAACTTTCCTGAGATAAGCTAAAACCATTAACTCCTGCAGCTTTCTGATCCTGCAACATTTTTACAAAAGAATCATAATCGGTAACTTTGGAAGCATCGATCAGGTTTTTATTATAAACCAGTCCAAAACCTTCCATAGTATAAGGGATACCTACAACTTTACCATCAATTTCATTTGCCATATTCTCAGCAATATTTCCTACAAAGGACAGGTCGCTTAGATCTGCTAAGTAGGCTTTTAACTCTTGGGATTCCGCTCCGGGAGCAAGGGAGAATACGGTAGGTCCTTGATTATTACCTAAGCGAATTTTCAGCTGTTGTAGATAATCATCACCTGTAGTTCCCCAAACTTCAACTTCAACACCGGTTTCTTCGGTATAGGCTTTCGCACATGCTTCCAGTTGATCGGTTATTTCAACTTTAGACTGGAATATAATAATCTTACCAGCAGCCTTGGTTTCTTCTGCTTTTTCTTCTTTCTCCTCTTTTTTATCTGTACTCTCTACTGGCTTCGTCGGTGTAGCATCTGTTTTACGATCTCCACCGGTTTCTTTCTCTCTTCCTCCACATCCAGTAAGCAATAAGCTCATAGCTAGGATGGTTGAAAGTAAAATACTTAAAAGTTTTTTCGTTTTCATTGCACCCTCTCCTTAATCTTGTAATTGTAATAAAACGTTATACCAGTATAATATTCCATCTTGCTTTAATTGTCAATATTAATTAAATAACTTCCTTTTACATTATATTAATTTGTGCGTTATGCACAATTTTCTAAAACAAAAAACTACGTTAAAAACTCTTAATTTGTTTATTTTAACGTAGTTTTACTAAACATTTTACCTATTTTACTAAAGTTGCAAATTATTATAAGATTTCACGATGTCCTACCGTATTACGCCATATGATTTTCGCCGATATTTTAAAGGTTTCTACATTTCTTTGGCCACGGACATTCTCAATTAAATACCTTGCTGCAATATATCCCCTCTCATAATTGGGAATGGACACGGTTGTAAGGCCCATAGCCTCTGCTAAATCGCAATTATCAAATCCTGTAATTGCGATATCCTCAGGAACACGGATACCATTTTCCCGGAAGGCTTTCATGGCTCCGATTGCCATATTATCATTGGCACATACAAGACAATCCGGTAACTCTCGGCTTAACATCAGTATTTTTGCTGCAGTGTATCCACTCTTCTCTCGATAATTCCCTGCGAAGTAACTCTTTTGTTGAAACTCAATATGGTTTGCCTCAAGAGCATCCCGAAAAGCTTGGAATCTCTCTTTATTATCTGCCGTTTCTTCCGGGCCTCCCACAAATGCAAAATGCCGATACCCACGATCAATCACTCCTTGGATAAGCTCGAACATGGGCTCATAGTTATTAACAACAACACTTTTGATATATGGATTTGTCATAATACGATCCAAGACTACAATCGGATAATTTTCACTGGCTATCCTAGTCAATACCTCATCCTGCATCTTTCTATCTAGTATAATGCTTCCAGCAGTCATCGTGCTATTCATATACTTCTCACAGGATTTATCCGTACAGATAATCAGATCAAAATCATTATCATTAAGATAATCACTAATCCCATTAATTATTTTCAGATAAAAGCTTCTGTCAAAATCACTGAAGTTAAATAAGATCGTTTTACTCTTTCCGGATTTTAACCCCTTTCCAGCAACATTCGGATGATAAGACAACTCTTCACAGATCTTTAATACTCGCTCTCTCGTTTTTGCTCCGACATTTTTCTTATTATTTAATACATTTGATACAGTAGAAACGGATACTCCAGCTCTCTTAGCTACATCCTTAATCCCTGTCATACCATTACCTCCTGTTACCATAATAGCACGTTTATTGTAATTCTATCACTAAACCTGTTACGAAAGATAAAAAATATACTTTTCTAGTAAAATATTTTACT
>JAAYQP010000242.1 GCA_012519195.1 Clostridiales bacterium
AAAATGTTCCAAATCATTAAAATCAATCAGGTTCTTCTCTTCTTTTTTATCGGCAAAGGCCTCCATAAAATCCAAGGTTAATTCAAATAATACCTGCATGACTTTTTGAACAGCCTTCATATCAGCAAGCATTTCCTCCGGTGGTTGGAAAAAGAACTGATTGGATAGATCCTTGATTCCCTTCTTAACTAGGTCCCTTAGGGCTTTTACCTGCTCTTTTTGCTGAGGATCCACACCCTCTTCTCGTTTATTCGATAAGCGGGTATAGGATATATCCCTGAAAGCATTGGCATATTCCTGGTAAGAGTTTGCATCGATTAATTCCTTTAATAATTCCCGGTCCGAGATCAGAGCCGGAAGATAGGCACTTGGTCCCCCCGGCCCATTACAGATCTGTATGGCTGCTTCATTTAATTTTAAAAGATCCCCCAGAACAATTCTGACATGGGATAGCAACTCCTGCATCCAGTCGGATTTCATCAAATCTTCCATGGTCTGTAGTTCAAATGATCTTTGCTTCTCAGAGATCCAGGACTTTGGCCAAGGGGCACTCATTGCAAATTGATATAGCCCTAGGATGAGATCCTCTACCGGGGCATCGGATTTTGAATAGGAATAGCTTTCAATAAAGGCATGGAAGTCTTCCCTCCCCTCCTCATACCAGCTTTCTAATACTTCTGAAATGACATCTGATTTCATTAAGGTTATCTCAGATTCGTCCGCAATTTTGAAGGAGGGATCCAGATCAATACGATGGAAATAATTACGGATTACATTTAGACAAAAGCTATGTATTGTTGTAATCTGCGCACTCTGTAGGAGGGATATCTGTTTCTGAAGATGAACATTATCCGGCTCCTTTAAAAGCTTCTCATCAATGGCCTTCCCGATACGCCCACGCATTTCTGCAGCCGCTGCATTGGTAAAGGTAACTACCAGCAGATGGTCAATATCGAACGGATGATCCCCTTCTGAGATCATGGAAATAATACGCTCAACCAATACAGCCGTTTTCCCTGAACCGGCCGCAGCGGAAACTAATATATTCTTATTTCTTGTATCAATTACCTTTTGCTGGGCTTTGGTCCAACCCATACCCATACCAATCACCATCCCTATATTCCGATTAATTCCATAATATTACTTAATTGCAATTTAATACATGGAAGCCATGATAAAACATTCCCGCATCCTATATATAACATCATCCTAAACTAGTTTTATCAATCTGCTTCCTCTCCAAAAAGCTCTTTATTTAAATCTTCCGTCGACTTCTTGGCTAGGTTTCGATAACCATGACCTGGCAGACGGCTATCAAAACCACAGGCAGATCGAAATTCACAATAATCACAGGCGGTACTACCATCCATACGATAGGGGTTCAAATTGGTATCACCGTCTAAGATCAATCTGCTGTCCTTTGCCAACCTTTGATTTACATAATTAACTAAAGAAGTTAACATCTTACGATCAGCTGAGGATGACCTCTTTGAGAGCTCGCCCTCCTTATTGGTCTCAACCGGAATAATAATGGATTTTACCGAGGTCCGCAGACTACCATCCGGGCCAGCCAGATTTTGATCCATTAAGCCTAAGATCTTTTTATCCTCATTTACAATTCCGTTCAGTTTTAAGCTTTTTAGTATTTCTTCCTCCGCTTGCTTTGATTTCGCTACGATAGGATCATCGATATGATAATAGAATATACCAGAAGGTACTACATCCTTCTTGGGATATCTTTTCTGTAGATAATCCATTGCTGCACTGAGGTATACTGATAATTGCTGTTGAAGGCCATGATAGATACGATTCATATCAAAATAGGTATGTCCTGATTTGTAATCGATCACTCGAACATATACCTTATCCTCATCCTCATACAGATCCAATCGGTCGATACGTCCATGTAGGGTAAGAGCTGGATCCGGAACATGGTAGAATGGCATCTCATAACCAACCGGTTCAAAGGCCCCTTGCTTGATTTGATTACATAAGGCCCATAAGGTCCTTACGGTGATTCGTTTCATTCTTGTTATCAAATATTCATTCCGTTTGGTACTCTTTAGATAGGAATTCTCATATTCCTCCACTGCATGCTCCACACATTCTAATGCCCAAGCATCCCTTACCTCATCGGGTATCGTATGCCAGGTATATTCACCGGTATCAAGACGCTTTGAAAATTCATCGATTGCATTATGAAAGATGTTACCGATATCCGGTATGGCAAGCTTATATTCCCGACGCTCCTCTAAAGATAAACCATAGGACATAAAATGAGCAAAGGCACAACCAGCATAACGTTCTAACCTTGTTACACTGCCTTTCAGTTCATTTCCATAAAGCAATCTAGCTGCTTGCTTTGAAATTCCCTTTTCCTTATTGATATAGAAGGCACCTTCCACTAAGCGCTGTAGAACGGTCCTCAATCTATCATGGGATTGATAATATTGAAATAGCTCCATCCATAGATCAGATACCTGCTGCTGACCATAATCCCTCAGTCCCTTAGCTAGATAGGTAAGGCCATCATCCTGTAGAATATGCTCTATATCCTCCACTGCATCATCTTCGTTATAAATCCTTATCTTAGGAAATAGCTGCTGTAGCTTACCGATTAGAAAAGAGGAATTCGCTGCTTTCCCATCACTATTTACCTTATGGTAACTTACATAGAGCTTATCCTTAGGCTTTGTCATATTAAGATAGATATAGAATTGTTCCGTAAATGCCTGCTGCCGCTTTGTTGGCGCTAACTCAATGTCGTTACTTATCAACAACTCCCTCTCCATATCGGAAAGAATTCCACCGCTACTCAAGGATTTAGGCACAATTCCCTCATTTACTCCAATGAAGAAAAGCACTTTAATATCCTTTAAGCGGGTCCTTTCTATGTCACCTACTACCACCTCGTCCACACCCGGTGGAATTAACCCCATCTTAACTTCTATTAGTCCTGTCTCTATAATCTCACTGAATTCCTTTAAGCTACAATGCTCTGAACCAAGAAGCAAAACCATTTGATCATAAAGATCCATAACAATAT
>JAAYQP010000243.1 GCA_012519195.1 Clostridiales bacterium
CTTCTTTCTCTTTTTTCTCCATATCTTTTAATATTATATCGAGTAATTTAAGATAATCGTCCTCAGAAAATATGGAGTCAAAAGTATCTGAAGATTCTTCCCCGATTAATTGGGATGCTTTAGGAATTATGTAATAAGGGTTATTTATGGATGAGGACGGTGCTATCATAGCTGAAGGGGCTGCCTTAGATCTTGCCACCTGTCCTGCTTCTAGGTTTTGGTTCATGTATTTTGTAACCTTAACAACATAATTCTGTGTTTCTTTAAATGGTGGAATACCACCGTATTTCGCCACATTGCCCATTCCAGCATTATAAGCAGCTAAACTTAAGCTGACATTCCCGTCATACTTCTTAAGTAAATCAGAGATGTATTTTGCGCCACCCATGATGTTTTGTTCTGGATCAAAAGCATCCTTTACTCCTAGGGATGCTGCAGTAGCCGGCATAAGCTGCATAACTCCTTGCGCTCCTGATCTTGATACCGCATTGGGATTAAAATCAGATTCCGCCTTGCCGATCGCTTTTAAGAGATTTACTGGCACATTATATTTTGCTGCTGCCCTCTCAAAAATATGATCTAAGCTACCCGCTTCCTCCATATAAGAGGAAAAGCTTTTCTTTACTGCGCCATTATTTCTCTCAGTCTGGATGCGAAATGTCTTACTCTGATCGATATTTGAAATACCATTTATCTGTGACATACTCTTCTCCTTTATCTCTGAAGCGTGTTTCTATTCTTTTCATTACCATGAATTATAAGATTATAATCGAATCTTGTCAACATGAAGAAAGTAGGGGTTACTGTGTTTATAGCAGTACTAAGACCCGGCAGACAAATATCTATCGATATCTATCTGCCGGGTCCTAAGTACCGACCTACTTACCAATCTAATTAGTTATCAATTAACTTATTCTTTTTGGTCCAAGTCATCATATTACGAAGCTCTGCACCAACCTTTTCTAAAGGATGTTGTGCTTCGATTCTTCTTCTCGCATTAAAATTTGTACAACCGATCTGATTTTCTAAGAGCCAGTTACGGGCAAAGGTACCATCCTGGATCTCTGCCAGTACCTTTCTCATAGCATTCTTAGTATCTTCCGTTATAATCTTAGGTCCGGTGATATAATCGCCGTACTCTGCGGTATTAGAAATGGAATATCGCATTCCTGCAAATCCACTTTCATTAATTAGGTCGACAATTAATTTCATCTCATGGATGCACTCAAAGTAAGCACTCTCAGGCTCGTATCCTGCCTCTACAAGAACCTCATAACCTGCCTTCATCAGAGCAGTTACACCACCACAGAGAACTGCCTGCTCACCAAAGAGATCGGTCTCTGTCTCTTCTCTAAAGGTAGTCTCAAGTACACCAGCTCTTGCACCACCAATTGCTAAGGCGTAAGCAAGCCCCAAATCATGCGCCTTTCCTGTTGCATCCTGATGAACAGCAATTAAGCAGGGAACACCTTGCCCTTCTAAGTATTGGCTACGAACCGTATGCCCTGGCCCTTTCGGAGCAATCATCATTACATCGATGTCCTTTGGTGGAATGATCTGTCCATAATGGATACAGAAACCATGAGCAAACATTAATGCATTTCCCGGCTCAAGGTTTGGTTCAATGGATTCCTTGTACAATTTTGCTTGCTTCTCATCATTAATTAGAATCATAATGATGTCTGCTTTCTTTGCCGCTTCTGCTGCTGTATATACCTCAAATCCGGCTGCCTCAGCTTTTGCCCATGACTTACTGCCTTCGTAAAGTCCTATAATAACATGAACACCTGATTCCTTCGCATTAAGTGCATGTGCATGTCCCTGGCTACCATAGCCAATAATAGCAACTGTTTTTCCTTCCAGTAATGAAAGATTACAATCCTGTTGATAATAAATTTTTGCCATCTCTAATCCTCCTTGCTTTTTTAGGAGGATTTCTCCTCCTTGCTTTTTTAGGAGGATTTCTCCTCCTTGTTTTTTCTTAGGAGGATTTCTCCTCCTTGCTTTTTTTAGGAGGATTTCTCCTCCTTATTTTATGGATATGATTTAAATTTCATGATCCTAATAGACGAACGAACATTAGTCATCAATATAATCTGCTATATCTCCTGAGCCTCTTGATAGACCTGTGATACCAGTACGAACCAGCTCTTTAATCGTATATTGTCCAAGTAAGTTAATAAAAGCATCGATCTTATTTTGATTTCCTGTAAGTTCAATCATCAAAGAATCCAACGCCACATCTACAATCTTTGCCCGAAAGATATCGGCTATGGTTATGATGGATTGTCTCTCTTGATCCGTAGCTGCTACTTTAACTAAGATAAGTTCTCTGGTAACCGACTCCCCAGGAGCCAGTTCAAATATTTCTCTAACATCTTCGAGTTTATTCAGCTGTTTCCGAATCTGTTCTAATATCTGATCATCACCATGAGCTAATACCGTCATCCTTGAAATAGCCGGATCCTGAGTCTCTCCTACAGTCAGGCTATCAATATTATATCCTCTTCTACTGAATAATCCTGCTACACGGCTAAGAACACCGGCCGTATTATCTACTAGAATGGACAATACTATCCTTTTCATAGCAAGCTCCTCTCTCTATGTATTGTATTAAATCAATTATGTTTATAAGAAAAGCCCAAACACAGGACACTCTGTAATGGGCTTCTGTTATTCCTTAATTCCTTGATTTGGTTGTAAGTAATTGTATCAAAACACCGATTGCTTTGTCAATATGGTAATCCCTCATAGCATTTATAACCTGAAGTTATAGTATGAAATCATGCTAGAAGCATTAAGCCCAAATTCCTTACGATACCCGTTTTTAAGTAACCATACTTTATCATTACTACTCTTCTCTTTAGAAAATTATAATGGTGAAGATTAATAAATTGTTCCAAGATCAATCTTTGCTCTTTGCTTAATCGCTCCCCATAGATTGCTAGAAACTCCTCTGCTTGGCGATATAGAATTAGCAGAGCTTCCTTTTGCTTCCTTAAGGAGGATATCCTATCCTTGATATAGTTCATAAAACTAAGATTACCAACTACATTATTGCCGTGCTGACGATAAAGTAGTGTACTTTGCTTCAAAAATCCTATTTTACCCAGGGAGGCTGCAATTAAAGCAATCCACCAATCATGGAATTTTGCATTTTTCGGCAAGCGATGCCCTTGTAGTACTTTTCTTAAGGATGCATTTATCATGGTGGTACAGCCGATCAGTTTATTTTCCATGAGAAGATGGGCTAGATCCGTCCTTCTAGGATCCAAATGGCTGGTCTTAAAAAAAGACGGTTCTAGGGTACGCAGGTTAGAATCTACAACTTCTGCATCGGTAAAAACTGCAAGCGGAAGCTCCTTTCCCAATTGAACCTCCATATTTCTCATTCGCTTTAAGGTAGCTGCAATTTTATCCGGTTTCCACACATCATCTTGATCACAAAGCATAACATAATCCGTTGTGGTCCTAGTGATTGCATTCAGAAAATTCAAGGTGACCCCCTGGTTTTCTTTATTTTGATGTACATGGATTCGATCAGGGTATCGGCACTCATAATCTTTTAAAATTGATAGGGTACTATCCTTAGAACCATCGTCATAGATAAACAGCTCGATATCCCGATAGGTAGAAGCAAGAATCGAATCGATCTGCTCTGCAATATATTTCTCGCCATTATAGGTTGCCATTACGATTGATACCAAGCTCATATCTTTACTTCTCCTATTACCAATTATTCTAATCTTTCTTCCAATAACCTTTATTCATACTACAATGAACTACAAATTTCTCCGGAAATAAATCATAATGCAATCCCATCTGATATCCTAGATATTTAAATGCACTGGTTAAAATCAAATCCGGTATTCGTAGATATTCTTTCTTATGGATAAGATACTGCAAGGTTTTTTTAACCAACTTAATCCCTTCCGATTCGGATCTTACTTTCGAAAAGATTTCAGAATACTGATTATGGGAAACCCCGAGATCAAAATTCCTAGTAAATTGCTCTAAATAGGAATATCGATGGGAATGGATTACCTTTGCTTCTGCACAATAAGCTATCCGGTAACCTGCATCAATCATTGTTGCAGCTAAAATCATATCCTCATTAAAAATTGTTCTCTCAACGAAACCACCTAACTTATGATAGATATCCTTCCGATAGGAGGCACAGACATTGGAGCAAAAATATGTTTTAATCCCCAGGGTCTTCAGATCCTCCTTGGATTTTACATAGCTTTGTTTAGGATAATTAAAGTTTCTAGTAAAATCCTCCAAAAGATCCGAATGGCCATGGGCAAGCTGCCTTGCATAAGTTGCAGCGACTGAAGTATCCTGATAGGGTTTTAGTAGATTTTCTATTAAAAATTCATCTGCAGGAACCGCATCCTGCGTCATATAGACCATAACATCCGCATAAGAAAAGCTTGCTCCTATTTTCCGTGTTCCTCCATGATCAAAGGATTGCTTCTTAATGGGAATGATGGTAATATTACTATTCGGTATAACCGGTAGGTTCAGTTCCTGCCCCTCATATTCTATCGTATGAAGGATTATCACCTTGTTAAGCTTCACCGTTTGCTGATATAACATTTTCAATAATCGATCTAACTTATTATCCGGTCGGTAAACAGGAATTAATACATCAACTGAATATTCTTCCCAATTCTTATTGCTATCCATCTTAATCAAATCCCCTCTCTGTCGTTTCCCGTGATGATTAATCGTAGGTAACGACCATTCTATGCAGATTATACCACACTCTGCCATAAATAAAACAAGGAAATGAGGATTATCTGGACTATTTTTCAGAAAATTGATTGGCTATATCCTTAGCCTTCCAATAGGAAAAATTAATATCACGAACGCCTCGTTTTTCTTCCTCATAAATAAGTTCATTCACATAATCCTTACAAAAGGTTAGATTTGGATGGTCATTTTGCTTTTCCCAATCACTCAAATAAGGTATTACAATTGGTGCTGCATCATAGGAAAGCTCCCCTGTTAGAAAATATACATCTTCTAGATCAATCTGCTTCTTATGGTTCAAGTAATAAGAAGCAATAAAGGCATCCGGCTTGCTGAATGAAAATATCAGATAAAAGACTGCTGTTATTGTTACACAGTATCCAAACAAGGAAAACTTCCTACAATGAACGGATACGATGACACCTGCCAGCACAAAAAAGTCGATCACTAAAAACAGTAAGACAAGAAGTCTCATAAAGGTCAGGTGGTATGCCTCAATATAAAGCAGCATTCGATAACCTGCTGATAGTATCATAATATAGGTGCATACGGTCATTATGGAAAGAATTATTTTAAGTCCTTTATGTTCTTGAAATAGGGATGTACAGATTACGATCAGTGCTATGTTCACTATGGTAACAGCAAGCAACTCAAAAAAGCCCCTCCTAGCATATTCAGCAAAGGTATATTCCTGGGGAAGGACAAATACCCCATTTGCAAATAGATACATAATCTGGATACCACAGAACAAGAGGTACACAGCTGTTATCATAGACATTGTCGTTATTGCGATCATTGGATCTTCCTTGGCTCTAGCTTTGGGAGCATCTAATGTTTGGTATTTCACTGCTCCACAGAGAATACAGTAGCAAATAACAAATCCAAAGAGAACCATTACCGTCACTTGAAATAGACCGGGAGAAAATAGCAACTGATAAACCTTAGCCGTTATTTCACCAAAGAGTAAATCTGCACTGGATAAGAGTGATACAATTACAAACAATATCGGCAATGCGATCAATGCACCTATTAAGATATTTTTTATCTTATTACTTTTTATGACCCTTGTTTTCTTTAAGAAACGGAAACTATCTGCAAAGGGCAGTCCCAGAGATGCAATACTACGAAATAGCAGGCCGAACATCCTTCCCATATGATTTAGAAAATCATAATTTTCATCCTTCTGAAATTGGTGGACCAAGGATAGATCCAGGAGTAACATGATGCCTATTATATTTAAAAACTGTAAAGCATAGTTCGCTGTAAACATGGTTGATACTCCCAGCAGAGCACTGCCGAGATAGTATGCAAATGTTGCCTTTTTTAAAGGTATGGATAAGCGCTTCATAATGTAAATAAGCAGGTATATCATTACCATTGTAAAAAGATATACATTAATCCCTATCCTTGCCTTATAAAAAGAGAGAGCCAAGGCAAGACCGAAAATCAGACTGACCCCTCCAAAAACACCATAATTTTGGCGCACTTGATTAAGTTGAAGTTTCTCTTTATAATCTTGTTCCACTTAATGAAGACCTCCATTCCTTTTCCATAAAATCCTTCTTTACTTATCATTTTCATCATCAACAAACTCAAGGATATCACCAGGCTGACAATTTAAAGCCTTACAGATTGCTTCCAGTGTAGAAAACCGGATTGCCTTAGCCTTATTATTCTTAAGGATGGACAGGTTAGCCATGGTTATATCCACTTGTTCGGCCAGCTCGGTCAAACCGATTTTTCTCTGTGCCATCACCACATCTAAATTAACTACAATCATCAATGGCACCTCCTATATTGTAAGATCATTTTCTTGTTTGTAGGTTACTGCCTGCTCAAACACTTGGGAAAGCACCAGTGAGAACAATCCGGCGATTAGAAATACTAAAACTAAAACACATGCAGCCGGTGTAATAACAAACACCAGTCTGATTGCCATTAATCCTGCAATGACAAAGGCACAGATTCCCATTCTTTTTAGTGATCTTACATTATCCCTAACAAAGGGGTTTTCGAGAATAACACTCCGAAACATTTTACGTAGATCCCATAAAATAATTAGAGCAACAATCCCTGCAAGAATAAAAATAATACAGAAAGGAAGGTAGAACACCTTAAAAATCCGGTAATGTTCCCCTGCAAAGCGAAATAGCCATGGCACTCCTGCGCAGAGAAGCATTCCGCTAATAAACATAAAATCTAATAGATACTTTGTAAATAACACTAGTGGGTTCCTATTCATATACAAGATTCCTCCTATGAATTTCCTTAATTTCCTTGCTCTTAAAATATCATAAAAAAAAACGAAAGTCAATAATTATTTATCGAAAAACGATAAATAATTATTGACTTTCGTAATTCCACATGTCAAAGGTCACGAGAAACTTTCTTTTATAGCGAGATGCCACATGCTATTCAAGTATTTTTTCAACAAGTTTCACAGCTGATTGTGCATCCTCAGAATAGCCATCCGCACCGATTTCTGAGCAATAGCTCTCAGTTACCGCAGCACCACCGATTATAATCTTGGCCCGAAGTTCTTGCTCCTTAGCCATCCGTACGACCTGCTCCATTTCTACCATTGTCGTAGTCATCAGAGCCGATAGAGCGATAATATCGGCATCCTCCTTCTGAGCCCTTTGAATAATTACTTCGGAAGGAACATCCTTACCTAAATCGATCACCCTATATCCATAATTCTTTAACATTAAACTAACCAGATTCTTACCAATATCATGGATATCGCCGGCTACTGTAGCAATGATGATAGTCCCTTTTGTAACACCGTTCTCAGCCTTTGTAAGCTTAGGCTCCAGATATTCTACAGCTACTTTCATAACTTCTGCACCTGCAATCAATTGGGGCAGAAAATAAATCTGACAATCATATAAATTACCGACTTCTGTAATTGCCGGAATTAAGAGCTGATCCAGAATTCCTTCCGGTGTATTACCAAGCTCCAGTTCCTTATCCAATAGATCAACGATATTTTTCTTATTTCCCTTTAATACAGCCTCAAATATTGCATTGCCCTTAAGTTTTGGCGAAAGATTACTATCCGTCGGTTTCCCAGCCCCACTATTCTTACCTTCTTGAGAAGCGATCCCCTCTTTTGATTCTGTGGGACTCGGATTTGATATCTTTCTAATTAATTTAATATACCGATCCGCTGCCCCTTCTCTACCACATACTAGATCTGCAGCAATTGCGGTATTCATAAGCAGATCTTGAGATGGATTTGCGATAGCCATTGTCAAACCAGCTGCAATAGCAAAGGCTAGGAATGTGCTATTAATATATTGGCGCTCCGGTAATCCAAAAGAAATATTGGAAAGTCCAACGATTGTTGCAATCCCCAACTCCTCTTTACAGTAGCGAATGGTTTCCAGTGCATCCAAGGCTGCATTCGGATTAGCACCTAAGGTATTCACTAATCCATCAATAATGATATCTTCCTTCTTAAGTCCCATATCCAGAGCTGTATCAAGAATCGTATGAATGATCTGTTTCTTTTCTTCTATGTCTTTTGGAAGGCCTTTATCCGATAAGGGTAATAGGATAAACATGGCTCCATATTTTTTTGCTAAAGAGATTAAAACCTTATATTCCTCTTTTTTCAAAGAAATGGAGTTAATTAATGCACGGCCTGGATATTGTCTTAAGGCTGCCTCCATTACTTCGATATTGCTGGTGTCGATGGCCAAGGGTACCTCTGTATGCTGCAGCACTTCATACATTGCCTCCAGCATAGTTTCCTTTTCATCAATTCCATTCATACCCACATTAATATCCAGAATTTCTGCTCCCAGTGCAACCTGTTCCTCTGCCATCTGGGATACTAAAGTTAGATCACCCGCCCTAAGTTCTGCTTGTAACGCCTTTTTACCAGTCGGATTAATTCGTTCACCAACAACCATGAAATGTCCTTCTAGATTAATTTCTACGGTTTGTCTTTCTGTGGTTAAGGCACCAATCCGTTTTCCGCAGATTGCTTCTGGTTTCTTATCCTTTACCCGTTCCACCATTGCTTTGATATGATTGGGTGTAGTGCCGCAGCATCCACCAATTAAATTGGCGCCTTCCTCAACTAACCTTTCCATTTCTAACGAAAATTCCTTTGGGTCCATAGGAAATACTGTTTGATTATCAATTAATTCAGGAATACCAGCATTGGGTTTCACCATGATGGGGATATGGGCATATGTTTTCATTTCACTAAGAATTCCATGCATCTTATCCGGACCAGTAGAGCAATTTATGCCTATGGCATCGGCTCCCATACTTTGAAGAACAAGGACCGCAGTCTTTGGATCTGTACCGTATAGTGTACGACCATTTTCCTCAAAGGTTAAAGACACTATTACCGGTAGATCACAAGTTTCCTTAACGGCAAGCAGCGCCGCCCGACATTCCTGAAGACTCATCATAGTCTCTATAACAATTAGATCTATCTTTCTAGTTAGTATATAGCTCAACTGTTCTTTATAAATATCCACCAACTCGTCAAAGGTAAGAGCTCCAAGGGGAAATACCTGCTCTCCGGTCATTGTCAAATCAGCAGCAATATAGATTTCTCTCCTATCACCTGTCTTTTCACGATAACTCTGAACCGCCTGCTCAGATAATTCCACAAGCCCTTGGTTAATCTCAGCGATTTTATTATCTAATCCATACTCCGCTAACTTTATTCGGTTCGAAGTAAAGGTTGGAGCAAGTAGGATATCGGATCCAGCCTCTAAAAACTCTCTTTGCAGTTCGATTATGGCGCTTGGATTCTCTAAGATCCATTGCTCTGGACATACCCTAGAGGGCATTCCCCGTTTCTGCAGATTACTCCCTGTTGCACCATCCATAATCACAGTTTTCGATTGCAAAAAAGCTAAAAATTCATTTCTATTCATACCATACCTCATACCTTTCACTAAGCAACCATTCTTCTTCATTGGTTTATTTTTTATATATCGGAATGTTTTCCCTATTATATATCATTCCATTTTTCATCACAAGTATTATCTATTTGGAAAATCAAGATTTATCAGGATAAATTTGTTAAAATAGATCTAGACAACTTCGTGTGTCTATTTTATTAAAAGGAGAATATTTACTCTCTCCAATGAGTAAAATCTTAATGAAAAGTTTATTTATTTTATATGGTGTTTATAAATAATGGACCATATCTTTTATGCTAGAAGAATATAGACATCCATGAAAAATATAATAGGGAGGAGGATTGATCGAATGGATAACAGGAGTAATGGAAAAGCTACTGCTTCACTCGTTCTAGGTATTATTAGCTTAGTATTTATCTTCTTCGGAACGTATGCTTTCATTGGTATGGTATTGGCAATTATCGGTCTTGTTCTTGGTATTCAGGCTAAGAAGGAAAGCCCAGATGATGGTAAGGCAAAAGCAGGCGTAATACTGAGTATCATTGGTCTTTCATTATGCGCCTTATCTTTCATTGCATGTATTGCATGTGTAGGTGCATTGGCTGGGTTATCACTTTAAAGTTGCAGTTAAAGCGAAGGGCTATTGCATTATTTGCATTAGCCTTTTTTTCATAAATACATTCATGGGAGGAAAGTATGCTACCGACAATTACCGTTTTTGATAAAACAATAGCAATGTATGGACTAATGATTGCCCTTGGCATCCTCATAGGTGTTTTCATTGCTGTTCAACGCTGTAAAAAATATAATTTTTCGAAAGAAGATGTGATCTTTGCCTCCTGCTATGC
>JAAYQP010000244.1 GCA_012519195.1 Clostridiales bacterium
TACTGCCCTGAGTAGGACTAAATATATTGTCCGCTTGCGCAACAGTTACTGTAATATTCTTAGCAGCTACTGAGGAGTGTGTGTTATGAATATCGAAGATAAAATTAAAGGTTGAACCAGCCCGGAGCTCCTCCACATCCGTATCATATTTGCTAACAATCAACTTTGGTTTACTTACTTGCTCGTCTTCCTCCTCTTCTTCCACATATATTTCAGGGTAGACAGTAGATTTTGTATTAAAAACCGTACCATTTTCATCTAGGTAATCAATATTTAGATTCAGTATCTTAATTCCTCCAGTGGACTGCTTCGAAACTCTCAAGGGAATCACTACTTCTCGCGTATTCTCTGGTTTTAAACTTCCTACCCAGATGGATTCTGTAAAGTAATCCTTGATAATGCCTTCTGGTCCATACCCAGGACTTGTTTCATCAATTTTAATCGTAATATCCTTCGCCTGAGTTTCTCCATAATTTTGTAGCTTCACCTTCATATTAATTGCTTGCTCTGGCTCAAGCACTCCATCAAAGGTAACATTCTCTATCATGATATCTGGAGCATCCTGGTTCTTTACGATATCTACAAAAATATCATGGGTATTGGTCCCCACTTCGCCGTCAATATTCTTATATTCTACATTTAAAGTTACGGTTTTTAATCCTTCCGTTGCTGTAGGTAGAATACGGATCGGTAGTGACATATATTTATCCTTGCCAGCTTCCAAGTCACCTACATGAATCTTCGGGGTTTCATATAAGGGGGTAATATTGGTTTCACCATAATCAAAGCTAAGATATGTATTGAGTGCTGATATTTCACCCTCGTTACGAATTCGGAATAAGAGCAGAGTATCATTACCGATCCGAGTATCTTTCACTATAACTTCACTAAGGGAAATCTGTGCAGGAACTAATTCCTTAATGATCTGAAAATGAAGTTTTAAGGATAAATCATAAGTTTGCCCATAGTCATCGATTGATGTAACCGTAAGAATCACCGGATACATATCTATGGTTGCGGTTTCCTTTACATTAACATCAAATTCTACATAGGTTTTACCAAAATTGCGGACACCGTAAGCTGGGGTCCCATCCCCACTATCCGAGAGAATAATCTGAGAAAAGGTAAATGGAACCTCTCCTCCCTCCGGTTCAATGGAAACATAGGCACTGTCCATATAGCCGCCGATTGCTCGAATCGGGATACGCATATGCTTGGTTGTACCAGGTGTTAATACTAGTTCATCCTTCTCTAAAGCATCTGCAATAATGATTGCGGTCGCCTTATTCTCATCTGCTTTGGCAGTGCTACCGCCAGTTAGAAATCCAGCGGTTACTAATATTAAAAATGATGCTATTATCATGGTAAGTGCTTTACTTTTTTTAATCTTCATTCAAACTACCCCCGTCTTCTATATAAATTATAATTTCGATTTACTTCTATTTTATTCTTATGCGATTAAATCTACACCATTAACCGGTTACCGGCTGATCTTGTAAAAGATCAATAACAGGCCCGTCTTCTTTAGAATCCGCCCTTAAATCCACTTCATTCGGGTTACTATTAGTCTCTTTTTTCTCAATAATTTCGATGTTTTCCACTTTGCCATCAAAAATATGTATGATCTTATCAGCATATTCTGCCAATCTACGATCATGAGTTACCATGACTATGGTCAACTGATTGATCCTTGCTAATTCTTTGATAAGATCCATTACTTCTTTCGAGGTTTTGGAGTCCAGATTACCGGTTGGCTCATCTGCAAATACAATCTCCGGATTTCCAACGAAGGCTCTGGCGATTCCAACTCTTTGCTGTTGACCACCACTCATTTCTGTGGGTTTATGTTTCATTCTTGAACCTAACCCTACTTTAACTAAAATATCTTTTGCCATCTTTCTTCGAATCTTTGGCTTTATATGTTTAAATACTAATGGCATTTCTACATTTTCCAGAGCCGTCATAGAACTTAGCAGATTATAGGATTGAAACACAAAGCCTAGATTATTCTGTCTGAATTTAGCCAGCCCATTTTCACTCATCCTATTTATATTCTTCCCCTTGATCTTAATCTGGCCGGATGTAAGCTTCTCAATACCTGCCATCAGATTTAATAAGGTAGACTTTCCTGATCCGGACGCGCCATAAAGGCAACAGAATTCTCCTCGCTGAATTGTAAAACTGACATTATCTACTGCACAAATTCGTTCTATACCCATCCGGTATATTTTCTTTGCATTTTTAACTTCTATTATAGTTTCCGATTTTTCGGCCATATTCACACCTTCCTAGCACGATACTGGCAATGTATCATATCGTTATAATGCTACATGATAAATATTAAGTAAAATCTAATTATTTCTTAAATTTATCTTACAATTTTATTTAAATAAATAAGTTATTTCACCAAGCAATCTTAGCCATCTAAGTTTTGTTTTTCCTGTCTAATCTCCTCTTTTTTAGCGATTCTATCATCAATAAAACGAACGAAGATTAGTTTTATATATGCTCCCAAGGGTACAGCAAGCAACATTCCTAGAAATCCACCGATGGCACTACCAAAAATCAGAGATATAATAATGATTAAAGGGTGAATTTTAATGGAACGACTCAGTAGCTTGGGCCCTACAAAATTACCATCCACTGTCTGAATAATGGCTAATGCAATGATTGCCGTAAGCATTATTTTCATATCACCATTGATGATACATACAAGAATGGTACTAAAATAAGCTATAATCGGTCCAAAATAGGGAATTAAGTTACCAATTCCCGAGAAAATCCCAATGACCAGGGCAAATTTCACACCGGTGATGGATAGTACGAGGCTAATTGCTACCATCATAAAAAATGCATCCGTTAGTTGCCCCCTTATATATCCAGAGAATACTTCATCCATATCTAGAGCGATCTGTTTAATTTTCTCATTTTTTTGCTCGCTTAATAATGCATAGCAAACCTTCTTGATATAGGATATAATCATTTTGCCATCAATCAAAAAGTAAAAACCGATAAGAAAACTAAATAATACTGTGGTTAGATAGCTAGATATATTAGTTATTGAAGTAAGACTGGATTTTGTAAATGCCATAATCGAATCTACAATATAGGTTGTAGCATCTTTTACATATTGCTCAATCTCTCTGGATTGGATATCCAATTCATCCAGTCTGTTCAAGACAGTCTGATAAAAGGAATACAAACTAGATAAAAATTCATTACCTAGTTTTGTTATGTCCTCAAGCTTGGCCAAACGCAACTGGTCGGTTACACTGTATACCAATAATGAAATCAAACCAACCATTACAATAATTAAAAGGATTACTGATGTTGTGGCTGCCCAGGTTCTGGGTGCATGAAGTTTGCGAAATAATTTACCTGGCTTTATCTTTCGGTACTTTTCTTCAAAAAAATCCACAATAGGATCCAATAGATAAGCAAAAACAAAACCGATGATAACCGGTTTAATTACCTTAACCAGCCACCTTAACTTTGCCATGAGATCGCGAAGGATGGTTGGCGCATTCTTGGCAATCAGGCTTAAGGAATATATAATGACTGCTGTTATAATTACATACAAACAAATCTGTGCATATTTTTTATTTATCTTTTCGCTCCATTTCATTGATTAACCAAATAGCTCCTTTCCCATCCTAGATTTTTCCTTTGTTTTAGTATTTTGGGCTAATTTGCCTATTTGTGAATATTATAGCATACCTCATTTGAAGTATGAAGAAAATATTATTCGAAAGGCTATCCAATTTTTATAACGAATAAAAGCGACACTCTTTCCATCAGAGTAGAAGTTGTAGTTTAAGTGATAATTTTTTTCGAAAAGAAGAATTTTGATAAGCCATGGTATAGGTTGTTTGAAAGAAATCCATTGCTTTCATTAACTCACTTGAACTTATAATCCTTTTCCCAAATCTAGCCTTTACGATGATTTTAAGAAAATCCTCAAACTCCTCTGTCTTAAAGTAAGGATAATCCTTCTTAATGTACTCTATGTTTTCCTCCAAATAGTCCCTCTCTTTGGAGTGTCCATAAAAGTCAGCAATTATTTTTTCTAACACTTCGTATAGGAGCAGGGCTCTTTGGCTACGATTACTTTTTATGATTAATTTCTTTTTATTATATATCCTATAAAGCAAGCAGATGATCAGAACACCTAAACCAGAAAGAATTACTAGAAAGAAAGCGAGACCAAGATAACTTCCTTTATGAAACTTTCCTCCAGGCTCTTCCTGATTTTTAATATTTGTTTCTTTTGGATCTTCCTTAGAATCAGTTAAGCCTTCCTCCGTATTTTGCTCGATTAAAGAAGGAGTTGGCGTGTCAGGGCCTGTTGTAGGCACTTCCTGCTCATTACGATTTATTTCCTCACCAATCTGCGTCAGATCAGATATCACTTCTTGAGTACTACCTAAAACGGATCCTGGGGTAAATTCTACAGGGATCCAGCCAGATCCATCAATGTAAACCTCCACCCAGGCATGGGCATTATAATCTCTAACGGAAAGTTCAAGTTGTCTTACACCATAGGAATGAACGGCCTTATCGCTATACTCAATGAGTTGCTGATCCTCCAAGGAATCGCTTTGGCTGATATCACCGCTCCCTACAGAATATCCTTCGATATATCTAGCAGGAACCCCCATAGCCCGAAGCATAAGTGTTGCTGCAGAAGCATAATGGGCACAGTAACCCAATTGATTTTCATAAAGAAAATATTCAACAAAATCCTTACCCTGAGGCAGTCTTCCCGGAGATAGGGAATACTGGGTATGGGAATTCAAATAATCCTTCACATATTGAATCTTATCCGGGATCTCCTTATATTTCTTCTCCGTATTTATATGAGAAAAGTCATGCTTTAATTGATCTAATCCTTTTTTCGGTAATCGGGTATACACATCATATACATAATCTCTGTATATTTTTTCATAATATGAATAGCTTGATAGTCTTTGTAATAGTTCCTCATGAAATCCTTCATCGAAACTACTTCCAATAGATAAATCAAAATAATAACCTACTTCATAGCTGTCATTTTTATCCCGGGAAAAAATATTTAGGTCCTGTATATATTCGATTGTTTCCAAAGTTCGATAATCCGTAAAATAGGGGACATAAAGATAATTTCTATTTGCACCTTTATATTCCACTTTCATCTTTCCTTGGTAGAAGCGATACTCAAGATTACTAGTTACTTCAGTCGTTTTCTTGCTATTATGCAATCCATCCTCATCTTTTGCTAAGTTGTCAAGTAGCAAGCTAACCTGATTGACTGGGATGAATTCACCATCTACAAGCTGTTCTTGTATTTTTTCATACGGTTGCTTTAGATCCCTAGAATTTTCCTCCCAACTATCGCCGGTATAGATACTACCTACAAAGCCCTTAAGATAGATCCCCCCCAAGGCAGAAGGAAGGGGAACCGTTAATCGGAGATGCTCTGTATTTGAGAAGTTCACCTGGCCGGTTCTTCCAAGTCTACCACCACTCAAACCTCCTGTAGATACCTCTTGTCCTCGCATCCGAATATTTTGGATAGAACCCGCCACATCCTCAAGAGTAAAATCGTATAAAAAATTCTGTAGTTTTGTTTTTGCCTCCTCGACTTTTGCAATCTCTTTATAGTAAGAAGGGCTTATCAATGTTTTTAGTAATAAAAACAGAATCATACTAGCAAAACAAAGGAATAGAGCTGACTTTCTATAAACCCTGTATTTAATTGAAGCATTATCATCCTCATTAGAACTTTCCGCACCAAAGGATTTCGAGATAAAGATCATGCTTAAAATGGCTGCTACTAATTTTTCTTCGGATGGTACGCTTCCTATGGCAAAGCTGGAGATCACAGGAAGAAACAGTAGTATCATACAGATGCTATGAAATTTACTACCTTTAATTGCTGCAGCAAAGAAAAAAGTAAGAGGAATTATAATCAGAATCAGAAACAAGGTCGTATCTGCTTGAGCCGTTAAGTAATCCGCTTTGTAGTAAACAATACTGGTTTCATAATATTCATTAATTCTACGAATTACTAAATTCTCCAGGATATAGAAGGCATTCTGTAGCCTTGACCAGCGGCTGTAGCAAAAAAGAGAATAGAAAAGAATGGTAAAGAAAGCCTTAACAGCCCCATACCGCGGAAATTGAAAATAGATAAAGAATAGAATACTAAATATAATTAAAGAAAAAAATACTTCTGTTTCTGAAACAGGAATCAGAAAACTTTCTATAAGGATCGAGGTAAAGCTCCAGCTTCCAGTTATCATGATTACTAACTGAAAAATTAGAAAGAGCACAGAAAGCTGCTCCTTCTTCTCATCGTTTATATCGATATGGGAATCTATTATGATACCGTCCTTTGGTTTTATACCCATATTGCACCACCATTTCTAGCAAAGATTTAAATTCTGTATATCCTGCGCTAACCTTTCGATAAACACGAAGGAGGTTCCGATTCCCAATTTCGCCATATCATCGGATAATTCTTCATAGCTTTCCCAACCTTCTTTGGATAAGACCTCTTCTTTCCTTAATTCATGGTTCCTATCCTTGATATGGATGATTTCTTTCTTATCCGCCTGTATCATAGAAAGGTTGACAGCGGTCTCCTTGCAATTTTCACCGGTCACATAGAACAAGTCGGTATATTGTTCATTGGTATACTCGGCCAGATAGTTCGATAGCATATTCGTAGTATCTTGATACACAGTAGCATCCAGCAATCCATCTGCAGCCTCATAGAGATCCTTCTCCCCAGTAACTCGTATTCTCCTACACTTTCCCTGTTTGATGTCAAACCAGGAAAAATAATGATGCTGCCCCCTAGTAAGCAAGGTATGGGATAAGGATAAAGAGCATTCTAATAATGCATCGATATAAGCAATCCGATCCTTCCCCTGAGGAACCCACAAATCCAGCATAATAAGAACGGAACAATTCAATGGATCACTAAACTCTTTAATCATTAGCTGATCCATTTTACTACTTAGCTTCCAATGAACACGCTGAAAACGATCACCCTCTCGGTATTCCCGAATTGCAAAAACCTCAGAAGGATCGTCACCACCTTTCAGGCGGGAGTAATGATCACTTTCCCCTAACTGCCTACTTTTATAAGACAGATTAACCTCTTCAATTTCATGAAACAAAGGCAAAACTGCCACTCTAATTTTACTTTTATTTTTTTTCTTTAAAGATAGTAGTTTAATATAATCATAGAAGCGAACTTGCTTGAGGGATATTTCTAAGTTACCCGTATACTCTGACCGGATATTACAGGCTATACTGGTGCTCCCCCTATTGTCTGCAGCTGTAATAATCTCTTTTTTATATTCCTTAGAGGAGTATGCATTTTTATAAGTAAGATATAGTTTTATTCTTAAAAGGGGAAATATTGTTGGATTATGGATCTGTATGGTTATTGGTATGGTTTCCTCCTTCGTTGCCACATGGATGACGGAGGATAATTTTACTTTGATCTTTAATGATAGATAAATAATAAGCAAAAGCTGAATAATAGGCATAAAAAGTACACATAGAAAGAGGATCCCCATTACATATTGATTATATAGAATTGAAATAATTCCCACAAAAACTAGGAGAAAGAGATATCTTATCTGATTACTAAACATTTTTGCCGTACCTTTCTAATCGATCAGAGGTCATCTGTCATTAAGCTCTATGCTTTCGATTGATAAGTCTCGGTGGTTTCACTATGTGTAGAATATCATCCAGCAGTTCTTCTATTGTTATATTATTGACCCTTGCCTTAGGCATAAGGATGATTCTATGGGCAGTAACATCCTTAAAAACAGATTGAACATCGGAAGGAATAACATAATCACGACGATTCAGAAATGCAGTGGCTTTAGCCATATTCATAAGTGCTAAAGATCCTCTGGGGCTTACCCCTAGATCGATTAGAGGGTTTTCTCTGGTTTGTCCCACTAGAAGGGTAATGTATTCGTAAATAGAATCATGGACAAAGATCTCATCCACCAGATTCTGCATCCTAATAATATCCTCTTTACAGGCTATCGTTGAAACCGTATCCAAGGGATTCATACTTTGTCTTTGCTTTAAGATAAGAATCTCACTATTTATATCGGGATATCCCATTGTAAGCCTTATCATAAAACGGTCCAGTTGAGATTCCGGAAGCATCTGGGTTCCAATCGATCCAATCGGATTCTGCGTTGCGATAACAAGGAATGGCTTTGGCACTTCTCTGGTCACACTGTCAACAGTAACTTTTCCTTCTTCCATCACTTCTAATAATGCGGCTTGTGTCTTAGAAGAAGTACGATTGATTTCATCTGCCAGAAAGAGATTACACATAATGGCACCGGGTTTATACTGACTACTCTCCCCATCTCTATTCAAAAGATGAAAGCCTACGACATCCGTTGGGAGAACATCTGGCGTAAATTGGAGTCGATGGTATTCCAAGGCCATAGCCTTAGAAAAAGCCAAGGCTAGTGTTGTTTTTCCTACTCCTGGATGATCCTCCAATAAAATATGTCCTCTGGCTAATATGGCAGTTAAAACCTTACCGATGATATCCCTTTTTCCGATTACCACTTTATTAACTTCATCCATTATGTGAATTGCTTTATCATAATATTTATCCATTTAATCAACCACCCAATCAAATATTTGAAGATCTATCAACAAGAATATATCCTAAAACAAGCTACATAAACCTATGCTTGTCCCTATTCATCAGCTTTTTGCGATAATTATAACATAAATTTACAGAGAATCAACGATAAGCAGATTAATCTATGAAAATTATAAACATTATCTGAGTTCGTTCAGATAAAAGTTTTAATTTTCATGGATAAGTACAATAGTCTACAAGGATGTGGTTAATTATATCAATTTATCAATTCATTCTGCGAAGTTTTTGTGAACTGTTTCTTTTATATTGACTTATGACAGGAAAAGTTTAAAATTGAATAAGAGAGAATACAATGGAGGTAGTTTAAGTGAACAGTTCAAAAAAATCAATTAAATATCCAAAACAAGAAGTTAAACAAGCAAAAAAAATAAATCCCAAGGTATGGATTATAACATCCACTGTACTTATTGTGGCCTTGATTGGCTCCCTATTATTTGATCAGCTTTATAAGCGGTCAATCATTACAATTAATGGGGACAAGTATTATCTAGAAGATCTAGCTTATTATTTCTATGGGGTTGAATCAAGTTATGACTATTTTAATCAAATGTTTGGCGGTCAATATTGGGATATGGTAATTGATCAAAGTACTGGCGAAAGCATCCGTGATATAGCTCTGGAAGAGGCTGTAGACACATCTCTTTATAATGAGATTTTATATCGTGAAGCGATTGCCCAAGGCTATACTTTGACGGATGATGAAAAGGAAACCATAGAAGAAGATGTAAGTTCTTTAATGGACGAGCAGTTAACAGAAGGCACCATTAAGAAAGCCGGCTTTACCAAAGAATACTTAACCGATGTCTTAGGAAAAACCACCTTGGTAGAACGTTTTAAACAGGATACCATTGATGCCCTGAATATTGATGATGAAGCAATAAAAGCAGAAATTGATTTTGAAGAATTTCGGCAATATGACGTAGAATATCTCTTTATTTCTACAGAGAAAGATGATGAAGATGGAAAATCCATACCAATGGATGAGACTGAAAAATCTGCTGCCTACGAAAAGATCAACAGCTACTATACAAAAGCAAAAGAAACAGAAGACTGGACTACTCTAATACCAGAAGAGGAAGAGGATGTAATTTACAAAGAAGACGATTTTATAAAGAAAGATACCGCCTTCTCGGATGAGCTTGAAAACATTATTATGGCTATGGATAATAATACGATTAGCGAAATCCTAGAAGACGAAAGTGGCTATTATGTTGTTCGTATGATAAACAACCGCTCTACTGAACGCTATGATGATGAAGTAGAGGCTGCCATTGAAGAGGCTGAAGAGGAAGCATTTGAAGAAGCCTATGAGGAATTGTTAAAGAATTTCGACTATAAGATTAATAATAGTGCTTTAAGACGTTTAAGAATGGGAACCATAACATTAGCTGACTAAATCTTTCCAAACTCTGAATAATATTCTCCTTTCTTGAAATAATAAAAAATGTAATATTTATGAAAGGAGACGTTCCATGGCAAAAAACAAAAACAATAATTTTAAAGGTAAGGCATCAAATAGTAATAAGAATTCCAACCGCAATTCAAGCAAGAACTCAGTAAAAGATACTCACGCAGAGGTGCCTGATAATTCTCCTAATCGTAGCGGACCTGGTGGCGAATAGTATTAAGATGAACCTATTGACAGGCAAGATAATCGTCCTATCAATAGGTTCTTTTTTTGTGTTTTATTTTCATATTTTTATGTTTTCTTAGCTAGTCATATATATTTTTTGGTGCTACAATAAGAAAAAAGAGACCATAACAAAAGGAGAACATAACACATGAAAATATTAATCGTAGGCTGCGGTAAGGTAGGAGCAGCACTTACGGAGCAGCTAGATCGCGAAGGTCATGATATTATAATTATTGATAATAAAGCCAATGCTATTAATCAAATAACAGATAACCTAGATGTCTTAGGTATTGTAGGAAATGGAGCCAGCTACCATGTATTATCGGAAGCTGGTATTAATAATGCAGATCTTCTGATTGCGGTTACAAATTCAGATGAGTTAAATCTACTATGTTGTTTATTTGCAAAAAGAGCAAGTAACTGCCATACCATAGCCAGGGTAAGGAACCCTCAATACAATCAGGAAATAAATTTTATCCGTGAAGAGATGGGACTATCCATGACCATTAACCCAGAATTGGAAGCTGCAATGGAAATGGCCCGTATCATTCGGGTACCATCTGCTATTAAAATCGACACCTTCGCCAATGGAAGAGTAGAACTATTAAAATTTCAGATACCGGATACGTCGGTTCTAGTAGATATGCAAATTATGGATATTATCCGTCAATTTAAATGCAAAGTATTAGTCTGCGCAGTGGAGCGGGGAGACCATGTTTTTATACCTTCCGGTAATTTTATATTAAAGGCAAATGATAAAATTTCCTTTATTGCTGAACCAAAAGCGGCAACAGAATTCTTTAATCGTATCGGAATTCAATCCAATCAAATCAAGGATGTCCTCCTGATTGGTGGTGGAACCATAACTATTTATTTGACAAACAAGTTATTGTCCCTTGGAATTAATGTAAAAATTATTGAACAAAATTTAGACCGCTGTAATGAGTTAAGCGAACTCTTTCCAGAAGCTTTAATTATCAACGCGAATGCATCGGATCGCTATATTTTATCTGAGGAAGGAATTGAAGAAACGGATGCCTTTGCTTCCCTAACCAATCTAGATGAGGAAAATATATTACTGTCCCTTTATGCGCATAAGGTATCTAAGGCAAAAATATTTACTAAAATAACTCGCCATACTTATGATAATATTATTGAAGATATGCCCCTAGGAACCATAGTCAATCCCAAGCTTATTACAGCCGATCGCATAATACAACATGTCCGTGCCATGGGAAACACTAAGGGCAGTAATGTTGAGACTTTATATAAAATTGTTGGAGATAAGGTTGAGGCTTTGGAATTCCGAGCAAGAAAAAATTCTTCGGTTATTGGCATTCCCTTAGAAAAGCTGAACCTGAAACAAAATCTGCTAGTATGCTGTATCAATCGTAATGGTAAAGTTATCATTCCTAATGGCCAGGATACGATTCAAATAGGAGATACTGTGATCATCGTTACCACTTGCACCGGATTAAATGATTTAAGCGATATCCTACGATAGGTTTCCAACTTAAGAGCTACTTTTCAATACATAAGTTTATAATACATTGGTATGAAATGTCTCTATACTTGGATATTAGAAACTTTGATTAGTCTACATTGTATAAGGAGTTAAAATGAATAAGTCAATTATATTACATATTATCGGTTGGATTCTTACTTTTGAAGCAGCTTTTATGATACTTCCCTCTATCGTTGCCTTAATTTATCAGGAGCAAAGCGGCTATGCCTTTCTTATTACGG
This sequence comes from Clostridiales bacterium, assembly GCA_012519195.1. Classification (GTDB taxonomy): domain Bacteria; phylum Bacillota; class Clostridia; order Lachnospirales; family Lachnospiraceae; genus Mobilitalea. The sequence continues at coordinate 12,075 of JAAYQP010000244.1, forward strand.
CGGGATTATGTCTCTTAATTGGCCTACCCCTAATTATAAAAAAACCAAAAAGTAAGCTCTTTTTTGCGAAAGAAGGCTTCCTATCGGTCGCCCTAGGGTGGATTGTGCTAAGTATATTTGGTTCTCTTCCATTTTATATAAGCCGTGAAATCCCTTCCTATATTGACGCTCTCTTTGAAATTGTATCTGGTTTTACAACCACTGGTTCCAGTATTCTAGGCGACGTTGAAGCCCTCTCTTACAGTATGTTGTTTTGGAGAAGTTTTAGCCACTGGATTGGTGGTATGGGTGTTCTGGTATTTATTCTTGCCATCCTACCGCTAGCAGGAGGCGAAAATATTTATTTTATGCGTGCAGAAAGCCCTGGTTATTCTGTGGAAAAGCTTGTCCCAAGAATACGTAGCTCCTCTAAAATGTTATATTCCATTTATATAGGTATGACATTATTGATGATTATACTACTATTGCTTGGTAAAACACCCCTATTTGATGCGCTGACACTTTCCTTTGGCACAGCGGGCACAGGAGGATTCGCAATTAAGAACACTGGATTGGCAGACTATACTTACTATCAACAAAGTGTTATTACCATTTTTATGTTTTTATTCGGAGTTAACTTTAACTTTTATTATCTATTGTTATTTGGTAAGTTTAAATCTGCCTTTAAGATGGAAGAAGTTCGTTGGTACTTTATTGTGTTCTCCTTGGCAGTTATCCTTATCTCTATTAATACGGGAAATGTTAAGGGGTTATTTTCTGCGATCCATCATTCGGCATTCCAAGTATCTTCCATTATGACAACAACCGGTTATGCTACCTTGGATTTTAATCGTTGGCCGACCTTCTCAAAAACTATATTAGTATTATTAATGTTTATTGGTGCCTGTGGTGGCAGTACCGGTGGTGGAATAAAAGTCTCCCGAATCATTATTTTATTTAAATCGATTGGTAAAGAATTATCCTATCTACTTCATAGGCGTAGTATAAAGGTATTGAAGTTCGAAGGAAAGAAAATTGTCCATGAGACCATGCGTTCCATTAATATCTTCTTTGTTACTTATTTATTTATATTTGCAGGCTCTTTATTAATCGTCAGCTTAGATAACTTCGATTTTACCTCTACCTTTACTGCAATAGCTGCTACTTTAAATAATATAGGTCCTGGTTTAGAGATCGTAGGTCCCATGGGGAATTTCGGGGACTTTTCCAACCTATCAAAGTTTGTTATGATCTTTAATATGTTGGCGGGAAGGCTTGAGATCTTCCCTATCCTGCTATTATTATCTCCTAGGACCTGGAAAAAGTAATTAAAGGTGTTAATAACAACATCTCGGTTTTGCAATACCACTACCGTCATAAGGTATTAGAAAGGTACGGATACCTGCTGCATATGGTGCAATATCATATTGCTGAAAATAGAAAACCGCTCCCTCTTCGCTTAAATAAAAATTATTCGGTTTAAAATTTTCCCGAACTAGTTGAGGATAATTTTCAAAGTAAAGATCATCTCCTGCTGCGATCTGTTCCTCAATCTGGCTTTCAATTTTAGAGATCACATATCCTCTGGTATCCATCGAAACTATAAATAAATCCTTTAGCTCCATTCGCCTACTCTTTTGCAAATTCCAATTATCCGAGCTTCTGGTGGTCAAACCATGAGCTCCTCCGGTATACTCATATTGATCAAAGTATAGGCTTAAGGTACAGTTTTGATTGTAGGTAACCTTATAATCCATATAAACCTCAAATTCCCGTATTGGGAAATCATTGGCGATGGAATATTCATACTCCACCATTGCCTGCTGATATAGCTTATGTATGGTAGACTTCTCATACATGGATGCCCTTGCCCGGTAAAGAGCGCTAAGTTTTTCAGCTAAGATTTGAAACCGATCTGATATCATTTCGGGATATTTAATGGTATATGTCATAATCCTATATCCCTTATAATACAGGTCCTGCTGTAAAACTTGTTCTCGAACAACAAAGAAATACCCTCGCATATATATTATCCCCTCTCATATAGGTTATCTCAAAGCATATATATGCCTGGCTTATCCTTGATATTCTCAACCGGAAGAAATACACATAAACATTCAAAACTCATGTTGTTCACACTCGTAAACAAGATGAATTGGCAAGCCAATTGCTTGTAATAAATAAAAAAATGTGCCTGCTCCAAATCACACATGGAACAGGCGCATTTTTATTGCTCTAAAATATAAAATAATTATGAATCTATTTAATTACATTTGCCTTTACCCGATCAAATTCCTGCTGGATCTCCTGGGAGGGAGCCTTGGTCTTCAGTGACACAATTATAATTACGACACAGGAGAAGAAAAATGCAGGAAGTAGCTCGTAGATGCCAAAGATACCACCGATCGGTTTTAAAACCATATTCCAGAAGAATACCATGAAGCCACCAGACAACATTCCGGCAATCGCTCCTTCCCTGGTTGTTCTTTTCCAGAATAGGGAGAACAACATGATAGGGCCAAAGGTCGCTCCAAAGCCAGCCCAAGCAAAGGATACTACAGTAAATATCACACTGTTTTCATCCAGTGCTATAAGAATTCCGATCAAAGTAATAACCATAAGTACCAAACGAGAAACTCGCATAACCTGCTTATCGGAAGCATCCTTCTTAAATATTCCCTGATATATATTCTTTGAAATTGCAGAGGATGCGATCAGGAGGTAGGAATCGGATGAACTAATGGTAGCTGCTAGAATGCCAGCCATTGTCAGTCCAGCAATAACCGTTGGTAACAGGTTGGTTGAAAGGGTTATGAAAATACTCTCAGCCGTACTTTTTGTTAAATGTATGGAAGGATATAAGGATCTACCAACTAATCCAATGGTAACAGCAGCAAATAAGGAAATTGCACACCATACCGTAGCAATTCTTCTTGATGTTTTAATCTCCTCCTGCTTACGTATCGCCATAAAACGTAATAGCACCTGAGGAACACCAAAATAGCCTAAGCCCCAGGAAAGTGTTGATAATATTGTTAAGAATCCATAGGTACCTGCAGCATTAAATAGTGGTGCACCGCTCTCAGATAGCTGTTGGACTCCGTTTTCCACCTGCGGTGACGCTATACCAAAGAAACTTAAGAAGCCCGGTATTTGATCCAAGTTTGCGATGATTACTCCGATACCCCCAGCTTTAATAACAGCTGCAATTAGAACCACGGTCAAGGCAACAACCATAACCATAGCTTGCATAAAATCCGAAACACTTTCTGCAAGGAAGCCACCAAGAAAGGTGTAGATTATTACAAAGATAGCTCCTGCAATCATCATCGTATGGTAAGAAAAACCAAAAAGTGTATTGAATAATTTACCTACTGTTACAAAGCAGCTAGCAGCATAAACCGTAAAAAATACAAGGATAAAAAGTGCTGAAATCGTCATAATGATTTTTTTCTTTTCTTTATATCGATTACTTAAAAAATCAGGAATCGTAATCGAATTGTTTGCTTCTATAGAGTAAGTATGAAGTCTTGATGCAATAATTCTCCAATTAATATAGGTACCTGCTAATAAGCCAATAGCAGTCCAAAAAGCATCACTAATTCCAAACCAATAAGCAACTCCTGGTAAGCCCATTAATAACCAGCCGCTCATATCTGAGGCTTCAGCACTCATAGCCGCGACCCAAGGCCCCAGAGACCTACCCCCTATAAAATAATTATCAGAGCTTTGATTCGCTCGTTTTGCATAAATTAATCCAATTCCTATTACCACCAGCATATATGCTCCCATGGTAAATAATATTTCTAAATTCCCCATTGATAATCCTCCTAATCGTTTAACCATACAAATTTGCGTATAATTATACCTTATAAATACAGGTGATACAAGTCTTAAGCGAAAATTAAAATATGTAATAATCCATAAAGAAGGGCTCCCAAGTAATGAATAATGGGAACCCTCTTACTTTATTAATGAATTTATATACTAAAACATCGTGTATCGTATAATACAAACTACAATAATCAAATTTACAATGATTTTAGCGAACCGGACATACTCCTGATTCACATTCTTTATCGACGATTTCTCTCTCCTCAGAATCATCATATTTTGCAAGTAGTTCATAGTCAATCGGCTTCACCTTTTTCATCCGCTCTTCATAATCTTCCTTGGTGGTGCTTTCAAAAGGAAGAAGTGGATAGGTCTCTTCCATTAAAGGAAGGAAAGTAATACCAACGACCTTATCAAAATTCTCATATACCCAATTTGCAACATCATCCCACTCATTTTCTTTTACATGAACGGTAATCGATGTGTTGTGATCGGACCAGTTTTCCATGGATAATTTATATAATTCCAATTGCTCGATGGCGCCTACCTCATATTTTGTTTTACCCTTGGATGCTTTAACTGGAAACTCAATTACTTTAATCGTGCAGTTTTCGTCCCTTTGTCCAATCTCATTATAAATCGGATAACTTCCCTGTGCCTCGATCATTTTATAGAGAGGATCCGTTACGGAGATTCGTATCCTTCTAATATAGTAATTTGAATGAGCATAATGGATACCCGGGCTTACACAAGGCAGGTTTGAAAGACTACCCTCAGGTTTAATGGTTGTCATCAGATTTGGGGTCTGAATTCCCAGCTCTTTGCAATAACGATCCCCTTCCGCATGAATGACATCCCTTAATTCTTTAAGCAATGCTCCTAATTCCTCATAGGTCATATTCGTTTTATTAACCATATCCATCATTCCGGTAAGGGATACCCCTACAATACGATCCTCTTGCATTACTTTGTTCCAAGCAGGTATCTCTACCTCCACTAAAGTCATACGGATCGCATTCCGAATGGAAAGTCGAAGGATATCAGCTAGGGCTTCCTTATTCAGGGTATTCCCCTCCACAAAGGCCATCAAGTTATTCGTTGTTAGGTTACAACATTGCTTTGACTTTAGTAGAATTTCACCACAAGGATTGCATCCACGGAAGGTGGATTTTCTACGTGTTGCCTCGGATGCATTGATAAATCCGGGTTCACCGTTAATTTTAATGGAATTGATAATTTCTTTAATCCGCTCTAAGGAAGGACGCTTTGTATAAAGAACGGAGTTATTACTCATCTTGCGGTGAGAAATCTCCGGATCCTCAATCCATTGCCCATCAACCACCTTATAAATATTCCTTTTCGCATTAATTACTTCCTCATCATCCTCATCACAGATGACCATCATCGCACTTCGTCGTACTCCACCGGAAACTACATTTTCACTTATGATCGTAGCCACATCAAGAATGTCAATTGTCTTTAGTTTTCCATCTTCTCTACGCAAAAACACCTTATTGATTTTCTCAAACATACGTTTAATGGACTTATGTCCAGAGGCTCTTCCGCCAAACCGTTTCAAGCGTTCTCCCTCTGGTCTGACATAGCTGTAATCAATAATTATTTTTTTTATATCATTATATTCTTGAGAAGTGACGATTGTAAAATAGGTCTGTAGTGCTTCACACCATCCCTCTTTGCTATCCCCCACTTTTAAGGTGATCACCGCTGGGTCTTCTGGAGAAAGAACTAATTTCGTATGCTCCATATCCTCCTTTGATGTCCTTAAGCGCACTGCTCCGTCGTATTCCGATTCCATAGCGATCCTTTGAACCAGGGGTAACTTTTCAATCTGCTTACGGTCTATGCGGATACCCACGCCACTACCCACCATAAGTAGGTAGAATACATCAACCAAATCTTGCAAGCTATCAATATCAGTAAAGGCACAGTTATAATTCGACAGTGGATACTGCTTAACCACTTCAGTGCCACCCATGTATAAAGTTCTACCAGAGGTAAAGGTCCGCAAATAGAATAGATTGTCAAAAAGTTTCTCTGCTTCCTCTTGTTCCTTACTCCAATCAATTGTGAGACCGTTCTTTTTCTTAAATTCAATACCCAATCCTATATTATATTCTGTCGTTCGGAGAACTGTTTCAAACCAGGTTTCTCTTCTCTTTTGATCTACTAAATATCTTGAATAGGTTCTAAGATATACAAACTCACCAATATGGCTAAGTGGTGTTTTAGCCTCTTTATATTTTTGTAAAAATTTATTCGACAATAATTGTTCCATTCTAAACCTCCGTATTCTTTTGCAAATTGAATAAACTCATATATCCGTAATACTTTTTTCGATAAGATACATCATCGATTGGAAGACTATCCTTTTCGCATTTGCACTGTTATGTACTATATGTTGTATTTAACATTATATATAAGCACTATATGTATGTCAAATATTATTCCTAGTAATTTTTAATTTCTTAAAGTAAAAGGCTGTATTTGATTATCACACATTCATTAAGAATCAATTTATGTAGTGTAACGTTGAAACTTGTCGATGCATATATAGTTATTGAATAGTATGTAAAGGAGTGTCATAAATTGAAGAAATTTGTAACCATCGTAGCTTGTTTTTTATTTGTAATCGTAGGACTCACCGCTCCAGCATACGCGGCTAATGATACTGCTCAATCCGATCAATATACTATTCCTGATTCCTATCTTATCTATGACATACCCGACAGCGGATCGGAAGGTACCTATGCTGCTAACTTCAATGAAACAGGGGCAGCGGATCCCAATGGGCTTTATACCTTTACTGTAGTTATTGATACAGAACCTGGCGAAATCCATACAAAGGTTATCTCCTGGAGTAGTAACTTCCCAGTATATGCCGTTATTGTAAAAGGGAATGGCTTGTATAATATGTATCAATACGATCGTAACTTACTAAAAGATACTGGGCTGAAGGCACCGGATAATGCAGAAGGCATCCCCAGCAATGTTCGAGGAGTAACCATTGTGTTCAATCCGGAAACATTTCCTGAAAATCCAGGAACATCACCGGATACTGCTCCAGATGCTTTTAATCTAATTCGGAACTTCCTCTATCGAAACTTTAGTATTCTAGCTATTCCATTAGTGGTGGCATTCTTCCTATTAGGAAATCTATTAGGTAGATTAAGATCTTCTAATTTACCTCAGGAGAACTCTACCAATGAGACCGTTCAGGTAGATTGGGATAATATCCCCGATCGTATTCCAGAAAATATTCCAACCAATATTCCTGTTTCTCCAACTCGAAATCAGGACGACGAGACACAGTTACGTATACCGCCACCCTATTCTAGAACGACCAGAAGTAGATATTATAACAATACACCAAGATAAATACAATATGCAATTACAGGGGACTAGACTATTTCATTCACAAGCAATTAAGAAAAATAAAGGGCTATTAAATAAGGGATTTCCACCGGGCAGGAAATCTCTTATTCAGTAGCCTTTTACAATAAAAAAAGAAAAAGAATTATAATTCTTTGTTTATTTCCATCTATTTGCTATAATAAGGATAGAATTCCCATATCCTTCATCTAGTTACAATTGCCTCAAGTGCTTAAGTCAAAATAAGGTTATTCATAGAAAGCTAAAATGTGTAATTTATAGATTATTGCGAAGCTAGTAAGACATTATATTATATAAAAGTTTCGCAATTATCTTAATTAAAATATCTTTTAGAAAGGAGAATTGAATTGAAAACATTCGATACGAAGAAATTGCTATCGGAATTAACCCTAGAAGAGAAAGCAGGGTTATGCTCCGGGGCTGACTTTTGGCACACAAAAGCGGTAGAGAGGCTTGGCTTGCCACAGGTTATGGTAAGCGATGGTCCTCATGGCCTTCGCAAGCAGAGTACTAGGTCTGATCATATCGGCCTAGGAGAAAGTGTTGAAGCTGTCTGCTTTCCTGCGGCTTCTGCTCTTGCCTGTTCCTTTGATCGTGACCTATTAAACATCTTAGGATCTGCCTTAGGTGATGAATGTCAGGCTGAAGAATTAGCAACTCTTTTAGGACCTGGGGTCAATATTAAGCGGTCTCCCCTATGCGGAAGAAATTTTGAATACTTTTCCGAGGATCCTTATCTGACCGGCGAACTAGCTGCTAGCTATGTAAACGGAGTGCAAAGCAAAAATATCGGAACCAGCGTGAAACATTATGCAGCAAATAACCAGGAAACCAGAAGAATGAGTATCAGTGTCGAGGTAGATGAGCGGACCTTACGTGAAATATACCTTGCTGCCTTTGAAACCATCGTTAAGAAGTCTCAGCCTTGGACAATTATGTGTTCTTACAACTGTATAGGCGGTATCTACTCCTGTGAAAATGACTGGCTACTAAATAAGGTACTTCGTGATGAGTGGGGCTTCCAAGGTCTTGTTGTAACCGATTGGGGTGCAATGAATGATCGGGTGAAAGCTCTGAAAGCTGGCTTGGATCTGGAGATGCCTTCTTCCAAAGGAATCACAGATAAAGAAATCGTAAATGCCGTTAATGAAGGTAGATTATCTATGGAAACCCTAGATCAAGCTGTTTTAAGAATTTTAGAGCTCGTTAGAAAGTATTATGAGGGCAAGATAGACGGAGCTAGCTATGATAAGGAGGAGCATCATGATTTAGCTAGAATTATGGCAGAGGAAAGTGCTGTTTTATTAAAGAACGAAGCTATTCTCCCATTAAATCCTGAAATGAAAGTAGCTTTTATTGGAGAGTTTGCAGAAGCTCCCCGCTATCAAGGAGGCGGTTCCAGTCATATTAATAGCTTTAAGTTAAGCAATGCATTAGAAGCTGCTAAGGACTATAAGGTTTGCTACGCCAAAGGTTTTGACTCTCAGAAGGAAGAGCATGATGACGCCCTGCTGAAAGAAGCTATCGAATGTGCGAAAGAGGCACAAGTTGCTGTGATCTTTGCAGGTTTACCAGATGCATATGAAAGCGAAGGCTACGATCGGACCCATCTAGATCTTCCTTCCAATCAAAATCACTTGATTGAAGAGATTGTCAAGGTTCAGCCGAATACAGTTGTGGTATTACATAATGGATCACCTATCCTAATGCCTTGGGCTGATAAAGTAAAGGCCATACTAGAAGTATATCTAGGCGGACAGGCAGTTGGCGAAGCTACTGTGAATTTATTGTACGGCCATGCAAATCCTAGTGGAAAACTTGCAGAAACATTCCCCCTACGATTGCAGGATAATCCTTCCTATCTTAACTTTCCAGGAACCACAAGAACTGTTGAATACCGAGAAGGCGTCTTTATCGGATATCGTTACTATGATGCGAAAGAATTGGATGTACTATTTCCCTTTGGTCATGGATTAAGCTATACAAGCTTTGAGTATAGTAATCTAAGAATGCAAGTCTTAAAATCAGAAGCAGATGGGGAGAATATCATAGCAGAGGGAGAACATAAGACCAGCAACACCAAAGTTCATATGTATGATACAGATAAGCTCTTGGTTACTTTTACTGTAAAGAATACCGGTAACCGATTTGGTAAAGAAATTGTCCAACTCTATGTGAGGGATATGGAAGCTTCCGTAATACGACCTCCAAAGGAGCTGAAAGGTTTTGAGAAGGTTGCCTTGAATCCGGGAGAGGAAAAGGATATTACTATCACCTTAGACAAACGTTCCTTTGCCTATTACTGCGTGAAACAAAAGGATTGGCGTGCAGAAGCTGGTGAATATCAAATCCTAATTGGTAAGTCTTCTAGAGATATCGTTCTCAGTGGAACTGTACGAATGGAAGAAACCTCTCCAATCCCCTTTACTTATGATGATAGAACCACCTTTGAGGATGTAATCACTCATATGAAGGATCCTTCCATACTGCTGAATCTTGCAAAGAGTGCCTTTGGTAGTGTTGCTTCCCAGGAAAGTAATACTACAGAAGCTCGCATGATGGCTGAAATGATCAAGGCAATGCCCATCCATGCTCTCCGCTCCTTTGCACCGGATGGATTTAGTCAAGAGGATCTAGATAATCTAATCAACCTAATTACTACACAAATCAACTAACAAGATGAGTCCAATTCATTTGTCATGAATTAAAGAAAAAGGGCAGTAGCAAACCAAATTGGGTACACAGTTGAACCTCACATACTTTATGTTGGTTTTTATCTGTGTATCCTTAAATAATTTGCAACTGGCCCTTTTTTCCTATTTCATGTATTCCTCAACATTGTCCGGGGTAACAATGATATGGGGTTTTCTAATATACTTACCCTCGATCAACTCAATTTCCTCAGGCAATTCCTCATCAAATGCCAAACTATAAGCCAGTTCAATTATTCCCTCTGCCTGACCCTTGGCATCATTATATACCGTACCGATCATATCTCCATTGTATACCGCCTCTAAACCAACCTTCGTTCCATCAATACCGACTACGATAGGTGGATCCATTATATTTTCTTTTTTTATAGCATCTATTGCTCCTAATGCCATATCATCGTTATTCGCTATAACGATCTCTATTTCATTTGGTATACTCTTTAACCATTGCGACATTTTTGTTTCTGCCTGTGCACGATTCCAATTTGCTATTTCATCACCTAATTTTTCAACATTGATACCAGCTTCTGTGATTGTATCAATAACATACTCCGTGCGAATCAGTGCATCCTGATGAGTGGGTTCCCCTTCTAAAATTACATATTGGAGAACACGATCCACATTTTTATCAATTTCCATAAAATGCTTTTTACAATAATCTACAACGATCTGTCCTTGCATAATTCCTGATTCCAAAGCCACAGCACCAACATAGAATAATTTATCCCAGCGTTGCAAATCCTTCTCAACCAATTCTCGATTAAAGAAGATGATCGGTATATCCGCCTTCATGGCCATATCAATCGCAACCGAGGCATCCGTCCGATCCACAAGATTAACACAGATGATATCATAATCCTCACGAATATAATTCTCCACCTGATAATTTTGTGTGATCTGATTTCTGCCGGCATTGGACATATCCAAGGTTATAGTAATTCCTTTTTCTTGCTCTAAATACTTAGCATGCTCTGTAAGATGATTCACCAGGCTAGAAATAAAGGTATCATATTGATTGTAGATACTGACCCCAATTTTTACACTGGTTTTCTTATCCTCTTTCACATCATCGACATTATCATAGATAAGACTCAGAGTAAGAATACCTAGGGCAATAATGATCATAAATGCTATTAGGACATTTCTCTTGGAAAACATAACACAGACCCCCTATTGTATTATCGGAAATACTAATCGCTGGTTTTTAGGCAAATACATAGTATCTCGGTTTATTGTTCGAAACTCGATCTCTGTTAATGGAGAATTACTCTTCTCCTCATCCTTAACGAAGAACTTCTGTATACTTAAGTATCCCATATTAAACTCATTTTGATAAACTACGGAATTAAGTACACCATAATCAAGATAGTGTATAATCTTATTGGTACTTCCGATCCCATAAACATTGATCATGTAATCATTGGTTTCCACCGCATCAATAACCGCTTCCAGACTAGTATCATCTAGAGCAACAAGGATATCTACATTACTTTCTTTCATGCGATCCTGAATAAAGAGTGAAAGATTCTGCTCATCCTCTTCTCTCTGCCATAGTTCTATATTAAAACCCGAATACTTTAAGCTATCCATAAATCCATCGTATCTTTCATATACGCTACTTCTTCTCTGATTCTCCATAAGTAGGGCAATCTTAATATCAGTATTCGTACTCGCTTCTTGGTTACAATTCAAGATAACGGATCTTCCTATATTTAATCCCATACTATAATTATCAGCAGAAATATAAGGGATACCCTCTACTCCTTCTACATTGGTTTCTACCATTACAATCGGAAGAGTAAGGGCAGCATCTTCCACTGCATTCTTCATGGAATAGCTATCCGTTGCAGCCATTATTATTCCATCAGCACCATTTAAAATCTCCCGTTCCAAGAGTTTTCTTTGTTCGTCTACATTGTTATCCATTGTCATGGTAACAAAGTTAACCTGTGCCCCAAAATCAGCAGCGCCTTGATCAATCCCCTGCTTTAAGGTAGCCCATCGGTCACTATTACTACCATAAACAATTACGGATATATTAAAGGGATCTTCCTTCTTGTTGGAATCTGTGATGTACAGGTAAGTGCTGATATAGAGCGTACCAAATAGGGTAACGAAAAGCAGGATGGCCAGAACTAACCTCCTATTTATCTTCATAGGTAGCATCCTCCTTAATAGTCCTTGTATCATAAAATACCTGAGGCAAATGAATACGGATGGTAGTACCCTCATCGAGTTCACTCTCAATTTCTAATCCGTACTTCTTTCCAAAATACAGCTGTATCCGTTGGTGCACATTACTTAGACCAATCCCAGAACCTTTCTTATGAACCCTATTATTATCCGTAAGGAGATACTTTACCGTTTCCTCCGGCATTCCTAATCCATTATCCGATACCTCAATATAGATGTCATCATTCTTCACATATCCTTTGATTTCAATCAGCCCATCTCCATCCATGAATTCAACTCCATGATAGATCGCATTTTCAATCAGCGGTTGCACAATTAGTTTAATGGTGCAGCAATCATAGATTTCTGGATCGATATCGATGGTTACCTCAAAACGGTTCTTGTAACGGAGTTTTTGTATATACAAATAATTTTGAGCGTGTTCAATCTCTTCCCTTATTGTAATTATATTTTTCCCCTTGCTTAGACTAATGCGGAAAAGATTTGCTAATGCAGTTACCATTGAGGTAGCTGCTTCATATTGTTCGCTTTCGACCATCCAAACAATGGAATCGAGCGTATTATATAGGAAATGCGGATTGATCTGAGATTGTAAGGCCTCAAACTCACTGATTCGTTTTTTCTCCTGCTCTATGACGATTTCATCCATGAGCTGATGCATTTGTTCTACCATGGATTTAATTGTTTTACCAAGATGTTGAATCTCATAGGAACCGCCGATATAAATGTTTAGATCCAATTTACCAAATTCCAAATCCTTCACGGAATCATCTAGTTTCTTAATTGGATTTCCAATTAGGTAGGACACAAACTGGTTAGCAAAAATGATTAGAAAAATCGTCAGGACTACGATAATTATTGTAAAGAAAGTGGTTTGGTTATAACTCATAAAGAAATCATCCGTATTCGTTACACTGACGATTTTCCAGCCAGTGTATCCTACTGTCGTAATCGTAACCATCCGATTCTCTTCTTCAAAGACTTCTTCATGGGTCCCATCTTCATAGGTGGCAGCTATTTTATTGTTTTCCTTTAGTAAGCTAGAATTAATTAAGCTTTGCTTCGGGTGGTAAATAATTTCCCCACTGCTGTCGATTAGATAGACATATCCCGAGTTACTGGAATTTACTTTTGTAAAAAGCTGTTCAATACCACTAAAGTTCATATCTACCAAAAGTATACCTCTACTGATATTCCCATTGCTGGTTAGCTCAACAACTCTACTTAGGGAAATGACCCAGTGATAATTGTAACTACTATCATGAAAGAGATTTTGCACATGGGGAGTTGAAAAATGAAGGTTTTCAATTTCCTTATTCGCTTCTATAAACCAATTCTGATCTGATACATTTAATCCGCTCTTAAGATGCTCAATCGGTGTTGCAGCAACCAAACTACCGTTTTTACGGAATAGAGCAATACTAACCAACATATCACGATTAATCACATAGAGAAGATTCATTTCCTTTTCAATACTATCTTTCGAAAAATCAACTCTTTTGATCACACTATAATACATGGTATTCGAAATACGCATCATATTTCGTAGATAGGTATATAGATTTAGATTAACTTGTTCGATCAACTGTTCATTGTTCTGGATTATGATTTCCTTCATGGAAGAAACTGATCTGGAATAGATGGTTGCACCCATAAAAACCATACCAAGTAATGCCACGAAGGAAAAGGAAATGGATAGTGTAAATTGTATGCTCTTTTTTTTGAAATATTTGGCCACCTTATGCAATGTTCGGTGCAAGCTATTAATTTTAGCATCCATAAGCGAAAGATACTCCTTACTATTATCGTGCCTGTACATCTATCGATTCTTTCTGTAATTTGACGGTGAGATACCATAGTGTTTTTTAAACACATAGCTAAAATAATTCGGTTCAGTATATCCAACCTTAACTGCTATATTGTAGGTTTTTTCTTCAGTTTTATTTAACATTTGTAAGGCTTTTTCCATCCTTACATTGGTCAAATAATTTACAAAATTAATCCCTGTTTCCCGTTTAAAAAGTGTTGAAAAATAGGTCGCACTGACATTTAAATACTGGCATAGGATGTCTACCGACAATTCACTATCGTAATAATTCTCTTCGATATATGCAACCGCTTTTTCCACCAGTAATTTCGCAGTATCTGTACGTTCTCGGCGAATACAATTCCGAACCTTCATACAGATGGTTGTCAACCATTGTTTTAATGCTTCCAAGGAATCCAACTGATAAATCTTATTACTGATATTAAAATCGATTCCAAAGATCTGACTCATATCCAATTCATAAGCTTTGCCTAGTTTAAAAATCTCCGTAATCATTTCCATAAGAGAGATTTGATAGAGCTGGATGGAAAGGTTTGATTTTTTAATATAGTTTACTAAGTCTTCAATGGCTTTTTCCAGGTCTGCTGCTTCTCCAAGTTTAATCTCTCGTAAGATATTTTCCGTATAATGGCTTTCCCAAGTACTTTGATAATTCACCTGAGATTCAATATCCTGAATATAGATTGCTTGATTTGGATCGAATAAAGCCCGATAATCAATCGCATTCTTTGCCCCTAGATAGGAATGACTCAGATTCAAAAGATCATCGCATAGGAATCCGATTCCTGCTGAAGTATTTTTCTCTAAGATACGGTAAGCACTCTTACATACCTGATCCATGGCGTGGATCATATCATTAACCTGTTTCGGTTCGTCAAGAAGCCCGATCACCACAACGGATTCTAGATAAATACAGCTTTTAAATCGAAAGCTATTCTCTAGAGACTCGTCTACGATCTGTTTCAATGATAGGGTTGTTAACTCAGATGGAGGCATGGAATCTTCCTCCGCTTTTTCCTGCTGAGTGCTTTTATCTGTATGAACAATACTTACCATATAGTAAGGGGACTGCAAATCCAATCCATAGGATTTCATCATTTCAGAAATTCGGTTCTTGGTTAGCCTTCCTTCCAATAATCCAATCAAAAGCTGCTCCCTCATAATCGGCAAACTTTCCATATAATATTTTCTTAATTGATCAATATCTCTTTTGGTACCAATTTCATAATCGAGTTTTTCCTTAATCCTTGTAAATACACTCTTTAACTCACTGGAGTTAATCGGTTTTAAAATATATTCCTCCACCTCTAACTTAATGGCTTCTTTCGCATATTCAAATTCATCAAAACCGGAGAAGATAATGATCTTAATATCTTTCGAAATTTGCTTTAACTTTCTAGCTAGGGTAAGACCATCCATAAATGGCATTTTGATATCTGTCATTACAACATCAGGACGAAGACGCTCTGCGATTTCCAGAGCGTCTTCCCCATTATCTGCATAGCCAATCACTTCAAAACCAATAGCCTCCCAGTCTAGTCTACGAATTATAGCCTGTCTAACTTCTTCTTCGTCATCTACAAGGATTACTGTATATCGTTTCATGCCAAATCTCCTTTTTCGCAATTAGCTAATCGTCATAAAGTAATTATCTGTATAATCTACCAAGCATACTTATCAGCTAGATCAATTCTTTATTCGTTTACCTTAAAGGATTGAACCGTAACTTCCAATTCCTTCGCCTGTACTCCCAGCTTCTTAGCTGATTCGTTTAACCTCTCCACTGCATGGAGCTGCTCATCGACTGTTACACCAAGCTCGTTGGCAGCTGCTGCCGATTCTTCGGATGTGGCTGAGATGCTTTCGTTTGCACTTAAGGTATCATTCTTAGCCTTTTCCATATTTATAATTCCGTCCACAATCATTCGAATATTCTCGGTTAAACTTTCTACATGGGCATTGATATCTCCAAATACCTTGATCGTATTATCAAGAGCTTGCTCTTGTGATGCTACGATATCTTCCGCCTGTCTAGCCGTCTCCACTGTTTTCTGGGTCTGATTATGGATTTGGTTTATAATAACTCTTATTTGATTAACGGCCTCTGAGGATTGCTCCGCCAGTTTCCTTATTTCTGATGCTACGACGGCAAAGCCCTTGCCCGCTTCTCCGGCTCTTGCAGCCTCGATGGAGGCGTTTAAGGAAAGTAGATTGGTTTGCTTGGCAATCTCATTAATGGTTCCAATAATGCTACTGATCATATTGGATTCCTTAACAAGATTCTCTATATCAATTATAACACTTTTTGTAATATCCGAGGTACCTTTTGCTTTCTCACCTAGATTATCCACCGTAATAATACCTTGTCCAATAATCTCCTTGGTACTATTGGCAATCCTCTGAATTTCATCCGTATTCTCATGTACGGTGTTAATTTGCTCTGCCAGGTTAGACATATGCACAAGACAACTCTCTGTATCTTGTGCCTGCTGATTGATTCCCTGCTCAATATCATTAACTGTCATGGATATATCCTTAGTTGCACGGAAAAGTAAATTCGATGTATCCGTTACCGAAGCGGAGGATTCTGCTACGGTTGTACTGGCAACCATCATCTTTCGTATCAACTCCCTCATATTCCGTATCATATGGTTGATACTATTTCCCAATACACCAAATTCATCTCTTCTCTTTATTTGCAGCTGAGGAGTTAAATCACCCTTGGAAACCTGATTAAGGATCTGATTTGTCTTCTTTACAACATTGGATAGTCCTGTAGAAATATAAGAACCTATTAGTACTGCAATAATTGCTGCTAATATTACAAAAGCAAGGGTGACTGTTCGAACATCTCGAACCTGCTCTAAAATATGACTTTCCGGTATTAAGGTGCAAAGCAAGGAACTTGCCGCTGGCATTCTAGTATAGATATATAAATAACGATCCCCATTATATGTTACATACTCATAGCCTAAGGGTTCCGGAGCGTCCACTGCTTTCTTATAAAAATCATAATCTAAAAACGAAAAATTATCCAAACCTTCTCCGTGTAAGATTTCTCTTCCATCTTGGGTGATTAAACCCGTAATACTCCCCTTACCAAAGTCCGTCTCGGCTAAGGTATCCGTTATAAAGCTTTTCTTAATATCGGTAATAATATAGCCCGAACGTTTATTACGAGCGTCGATAAAGCTACTCATATAGGATAAACTGTAATTATCTATGTTTGCCGGTCCATTCGAGTTGATATGTTCATCAATATATGGATGGGATCCTATCCAGATAGCTGTAGTTCCTGATTCTACCAGGTTTTTTACTTCATAGGAATTTTGAAACTCACTAAAAGATTTTAGTTCAAATGTCCCACTTTTCGATATCCCATGACCATAATTTCCAATAATATAAATATTTTCTAAGTAGGGGTCGACATTGCCTATATTCTTTACTTGGTTTTGTACTTCTTCGATTGCTGACATCTCATCTGCTGGCTTATCCTGTAGAGCGCCAGCATAATATTGTTTCAATTCATCACTTTTTGATAGTTCAGAAGCTCTAGAAGCAACATTCTTTAATTCAAGAGAAAAATACTTTCCAGTCATATTTAGACTAGTCAAATTAGATGCCTCATAGTTTGTTATGATACCTTCTGAGGCTTTTGAATAAGAAATGATTCCCAATACAACAATAAGTGCTACTGGTACAAAAAACGATACAATTAAAGTTGTTCGAATACTGCGAAAGCTAAAACCTTTTAGCCCCTTCAAATTCATTCGCTTACCGGATGCTATCGCGTTAAATTTCTTCTTAAACTCTTTAGCGTTTTTCTTCATATTAAATTTCATCTTTGGGTACCCCTTCCCATAGTAATAAAACCCAGCTCACATTTGTAAAAGAACAGTTACTTATCTATATTTATTAAAAACGAAGTACACCATCATAAGAATAAAGATTGTGACTAAGACAGTTATGATAATGTCTAGCGTTTTTAAAGAAATTGGGATTTTATCATAGAGCCTTTCCTTTAAATTCTTATATTCCTCCTTTTCCTCGACCTGTATAGTTTCTTTTATTTCCATTTCTTTTCTATTATTTTTATCCTTCTCCATCTTATTATACCTCTTTAATTGAAACAATAAAATACGATTCTTGCCTACTTTTTTCGACACAAACTTCGTAGGCAATATTAGAATTACCTACGAAATCAGTGTATTAAATGCTCCCCCCTATATATGGCAAAAGGACATATAATCCAAAAATTATATATCCCTTGTTGCCTCTTTACTTGTTTACTTATGTCATAATTATTTCTTAGCTAAATATTTTCTAAGGTCAAGTGCTACAGCGATAATGATTACCAGACCTTGTACAATATAAGTATAGTCGGTTTTTACTCCTAGGAACTGCATGGAAATCTTTAATAACTCAAATACCAAGACACCAATTAAAATTCCTGATACTTTACCTACACCACCATTGGTTGATACACCACCGATGGTACAAGCTGCGATTGCTTCCAGCTCATAACCTTGACCCATATTAACAGAAGTTCCACCAGCCTTTGCAGCTAAAAGGATTCCACCTAATGCATAGAAGCATGCTGCTAAGGTATAGATTTTAATCTTTGCTTTATTCGTATTAACACCGGCAACTTCAGCAGCACTTTCATTACCACCAATTGCATACATGTATTTACCATGTCTGGTCTTATTATATA
>JAAYQP010000245.1 GCA_012519195.1 Clostridiales bacterium
AGAAGTAAATGTGTCTGGGGAAGAAACCAAGTTTGGCGTGTCAATAGAGGAAGTTGAAGCACTAATTGAAGAGATCAGGAAATTTCCCCATGTTCGGGTGAGAGGATTAATGACGATTGCCCCATTAACCGAAATCCCTGAGAAAAATAGGGAGTATTTCAAAAAATTGCGAGAATTATATGTTGACATCAAAACCAAAAACATTGATAATGTTGGTAAAGAGATCACAAAGGATAATACCGGTAAAGATATTCCGGATCAGTTGGATTTAGAACGTAATTTTTCTAATTACTTTAACATTTTGTCCATGGGAATGACCGGAGATTTCGAGGTCGCTATCGAAGAAGGTTCTACTATGGTCCGTGTTGGGACAGGCATCTTTGGTGAACGAGAATATGGTCAAAGTAATTAGATAGAGAGATAGGAGAATCGATCAATGGCGAATATTTTAAAGAATTTTTTGAATTCCATGAAACTTACAGAAGATGACGATGATGATTACGAGGATTATCTAGAAGAAGAAGCAGAAAAGGAACTCAAAAAGGCAAAACGTCAGGAAAGAAAAGCGCAAAAGCTTGAAGCACGGGAGGAATTACCTAGAAGTCAATCAACTGTAACACCTGTCACTGAGGTGAAGAAGGAGAGGGTATCTAGAATGGAAAGAAGCTCAGCAAGCAAGGTTGTTCCAATTCGAACCACTTCAAAAGGACTTGAGGTATGTATTATGAAACCCACTTCCTTTGAAGATTCACAAGAAATTTGTGATATGTTACTGTCCGGTAGAGCTACCGTCATTAATCTGGAAGGTTTTGACGATAAATTGGCACAGCGTACCATGGATTTTGTCTCTGGTTCCGTATATGCAATTAATGGAAAGCTGCACCGTATCTCTAACTGTATCTTTATCGTTTCGCCGGATACAGTAGATATCTCTGGAGATTATCTTGATCTTATCCAGGAAAATGGATTTGAACCCCCAACCTTCCATTCACAATTTTAGGGTGCATTATGAAGATGGATAAAGAGGAACAATTATTACGCAGGCGTCTACTTGATCTGGCGTATACCGGTTATCAAAGAGGCATCTGCGTATTCTCTGATTTTTTAAATTTAAATGAGCAAAACATTTTTCATGGCATGAAAAATGACTTACCACCCATTCCGTACTTTACTGACGGTGGTTTCCCGGATGCAGAAAGGAAAATGATTTGTTTCTATGGAGAGGAAGCCTATACTTATGAGCAAGAGCTATCATCTCAGATTAATTTTCCAATGAATTGCATCCGTATCGAACCACGAAACAAAAAATTCAGTGACAGCTTAACACATCGGGATTTTCTTGGAGCAATCTTAAATCTTGGTATCGACCGAAGTAAGATAGGAGATCTCCTGATTGAAGAGAACGAAGGATATCTTTTTAGCAGTCATTCGGTAAGTGAATATATTACAGAGAATCTTATTAAGATAAAGCATACCATGGTAAATGCCTCCATCATTGACCGAAAGGACTTTCATTACGAACCCAAGTTAAAGGAAATTACCGGGACCGTATCTTCCGTGCGCTTGGATAGCATCCTATCCGTGGCTTTTAGAAGTTCCAGAAGCAGTCTGACTGGCCTAATCGAAGGCGGTAAAGTATTCGTAAATGGGAAAGAAGTATTGTCCAACAGTTATCCTTTAAAGGAAAATGATATTGTTTCGGTACGTGGTTATGGCAGATTTATCTATGTAGGCACTTCCTACCAAACGAAAAAAGGTAGATATTCTGTTAAAATACTACGCTATATTTCCTAGATAAATCACGAGTACTGCATGGAAGCACATCGAATTTAGGCATATCAATACGATTAGACTACCTAGATTAATACAAGATACCACTGATATAAAGTTGAATAGATAAAGGAGGATGGCATAACCAAATTCCCTTCCATTGGTTATGCAATTTTTATGAATCATAAACTTTCCGTCAATAATACAAGAAAACAAGAAACACATGCCTATGATATCTTGATCGAACAGGATTATAAAAGGCTTCCCATGATCCTAGAAGACCTTAATATGAGCAACCGGAGATTTATGATTATCACAGAACGTAATGTAGGCGCATTATATTCTGAGTCGATCACAAGTTTACTCCGCCCCTTAGCGAAACAGGTCGAGCTAGTTACCATCCCAGCCGGGGAAAGTAGTAAAAATCTTGATACTGTAGAGCTATGTTATGATAAGCTAATTACTGCCGGCTTTGACAGGATGGATATTTTGATTGCCCTAGGTGGAGGCGTAGTTGGAGATCTGACTGGCTTTGTTGCCTCCACTTATCTTCGTGGAATTCGCTTCATACAGCTGCCTACCTCATTGCTCTCCATGGTGGATTCTAGCATCGGTGGAAAGACGGGTGTAGACTTTAAAGCCTATAAAAATATGGTAGGAGCATTTTACCAACCAAAACTGGTTTATATTAATACTTCTGTCCTGCAATCTCTTCCTGATACAGAATTTTATTCTGGTATGAGTGAGATTATTAAGCACGGTTTGATTCAAGATGCAGACTACTACCAGTGGTTAATAACCAATGAGAAGAAAATCAAGAGTAAAGACGCCCCTATTTTAATGGAGATGATCTTACGAAGTTGCCAAATCAAGAAAGCCGTTGTTGAAGAAGATCCAAAAGAAGAGGGGATTCGCGCCTTACTAAACTTTGGCCATACAATCGGACATTCCATCGAAAAACTAAAGAATTTTACCCTGCTCCATGGAGAATGTGTAGCGATCGGGATGGCTGCTGCTGCTTATCTATCACATAAGCGTGGATTACTCCATAAGGAAGATTATGAGAATATCCTTCAAACGATACAATTATTTCATCAGCCAATAACTGTATCGGGTCTCTTATCCGATGAGATACTGGCAGCAACAAAACTTGACAAAAAAATGGATTCCGGACAAATTCGATTTATTCTATTAGAGAAAATAGGAGAGGCTATCATCGACCGAACCGTTACCGAAGGTGAATTGATGGATGCGATTCATTCCATAGAAAGGCATGGTTATTAATTATGAAGCAACGTATTAGACATTTCATTTATTTAATCATTCTGATTATCTTGGATCAGGGCACAAAATTTTGGGCAAAAACCACATTAAAAGAAGATGGTCCAATTTCTATTATCCCAGACGTATTAAAGCTTCAGTATCATGAAAATAGTGGGGCCGTGTGGGGTATACTACAGGGTAAGGCTAGTTTTCTAAGCATTGTAACAATATTTATACTAACCTTATTACTATATGTTTATTTTAAAATCCCGAAGGAAAAGAAATTTGATCCTTTAAAATTAATCTTTGTATTTATCGGCGCTGGTGCAATTGGTAATATGATTGACCGGATTAGTTATAATTTTGTCGTGGATTTTATTTATTTTGAACTTATAAATTTCCCGATTTTTAATGTAGCGGATTGCTATGTAACCATATCCTCTGTATTCATTATCATATTATTTCTTTTCTATTATAAGGATCAAGATCTGGCTTTTTTGGATCAACTTTTTCAAAGTAAGAAAAATGTACAGTCAGGCCAAATAAAGCAGGATAATCAAGAGCTGGAAGAGAATAATGGTAAAACAAAATAGAAGCTTAAATCAATCTTTTAACAAGATAATTATTTATATACAAGATATACAGGAAAGGAATCACGCCCATGGAAGAAGAAATCGTTGAGATCTCCGAGGATGAACTAAAATATGAATTTATCGTCGATGAAACCTATCATGGTGTTCGTATAGACAAATATCTTTCTCAGGTGCAGGATGAGCTTTCCCGTAATTACATTCAGAAATTAATTGAAGATGGTAAGGTTTTAGCAGATGACGAGTCTGTAAAATCGAATTTTAAGGTCAAAATAGGCATGGAGGTATCTTTATATCTACCTGAGCCAAAATCGCCTGAAATCGTCCCTGAGGACCTTCCTATCGATATTATTTATGAAGATAAGGATATTATTATTGTCAACAAGCAAAAAGGTATGGTGGTTCATCCTGCAGCTGGTCACGAATCTGGAACCTTGGTAAATGCCTTATTGTACCATTGCAGTGGTGAATTATCGGGAATTAACGGGGTTACTAGGCCGGGAATTGTGCATCGAATCGATCGAGATACTACAGGAGTAATTGTAGCATGCAAAAATGATAAATCCCATCAATTTATTGCAGATCAATTGAAGGTACA
>JAAYQP010000246.1 GCA_012519195.1 Clostridiales bacterium
CTAAGGAATTTAGGTGAGTGAAACTATACTTTCTATATCACCGTGAATAATTCAGGCTATATATAGAATTTATTTATTTGGTTTTAATATATATTGATAAGAAAGGTTTATTTATCTTCCCATTATTTTTTAACTATGATATAATGTTGAAGTTCCAAAAAACAAAATGGTATTAATTGTTGGATTTTGGGCAAATATTCCAACGGCAGACCTAATTATCCCACATGAAAATGTGGTGATTTCACTGACTAACTTAAAACATTACTATCATGGAGGAAAGTATGAAAGTTCTAGCACTTGTTCTATTTATCATTACTTATTTATGTTTATTGATTTTGCCTAAATTCAGAGCCTATATTGCTCTTGGATCTGCCTTCGTATTTGTGGCACTTGGGTATGCAGGAGTTTTACCTGTTATCAATGTATTCTCAGAAGTAGACTGGAATGTCATTATGATGATTGCCGGTACAATGGGAGTGGTTTCTTTATTTATTGAATCAAAAATGCCATCAAAACTGGCAGATTTTATTATTGAGAAAACCCCTAATGTAAAATGGGCCATCATAGCTTTAGCTTTATTTGCAGGTATAATCTCAGCTTTTATTGACAATGTAGCAACCGTCTTAATGGTAGCTCCAGTTGCGCTAAACATTTCCAAAAAGCTAAAGATATCACCGGTACCAAGTGTAATCTCCATTGCTGTCTCCTCAAATCTTCAGGGTGCAGCTACTTTAGTTGGGGATACGTCCTCTATTCTTCTTGGTGGACATGCTGAAATGAACTTCCTTGATTTCTTCTGGTTCAAAGGAAAACCTGGACTGTTCTGGGTAGTGGAGCTTGGTGCAGCAGTTACTATTTTCGTATTACTTGTAATATTTAAAAATTCTAAACAACCAGTGAAATCAATGGAGAAAACAGAAGTTACAGATTATTTCCCTACTGTTTTACTGGTTGGCATCATCGTATTATTAATCATTGCCTCCTTTATCCCGAACAAGCCGGCCACAACCAATGGTATTATCTGTGTAAGCTTAATGGTGATTGGTTTAGTTCGTAAGTTTATTAAGACAAGAGATTCCAATACCTTTATGGATGCTTTAAAGGAAATCGATTATACAACGATACTTTTATTAACCGGTCTGTTTATTGTCATTGGAGGGATCAAAGAAGCTGGTGTTATAGAGGATATCGGTAACCTCTTTGTGAAAGCTAGCCAGGATAATGTTTTTATTATCTTTACCCTAATCACTTGGGCTTCGGTATTAATCTCTGCATTTATTGATAACATTCCCTATGTTGCAACCATGCTTCCTGTGACTTCAGCAATTGCTAGTACAATGGGCATTGATCCTTATATCCTATACTTTGGCTTACTAGTTGGCGCAACTTTAGGTGGTAATATTACACCCATCGGTGCATCTGCCAATATTGCAGGTATCGGCATCCTACGGAAGGAAGGATATGAGGTTAGCGCTAAGGAATTCATGAAAATCAGTGTGCCTTTTACTTTAGCAGCCGTTATTTCCGGTTACCTTCTGGTATGGTTCCTCTGGAAATAAGGCTTCTAATTAATTAAGATATACTTATTCATTGTAGAAATATCCTACTGATCTAAGAGAAATACTGATGAATATAAAAAACAGCCGATGTAAGCTTATACTTTAGTCTTACATCGGCTTTATTTAACCGTATTCCTTATCCGTATTATATTTTATATTCCTTATAGCAATTACCATTAAGCTCCTTCCATTGAAATCGATTATTCTCAAGAAGCAGGTAGCTATGGGGGCTATCTTCCTTTGGAATGGAGACCGATCCAGGATTTATATAGATAAAGTCCTCATACTCAGTGCATTTCGGAATATGGGTATGTCCATTCAGAAGGATATCCCCTCTCTTTAATAGGGGAGGAGTATCTTCATTCAACTTGTGACCATGAGTCGCAAAGATCATATGGTTCTCAAGATACAAGATGCAGTATTCCGCTAAAATCGGAAACTTTAGCACCATCTGATCTACCTCGGTATCACAATTTCCACGGACACATAAGATTTCCTCTGCCATATCATTTAGCATTGCAATAACTTTCTTTGGATTATATCCTTCTGGTAAATCATTCCTTGGTCCATGGTATAGAATATCACCTAGTAGCAATAATTTATCTGCCTTTTCCTCTTGATAAGCCTTTAACAACTGATCACAATAGTAGGCGGAGCCATGGATATCGGAAGCTATCATTAATTTCATAGTACACCTCATTTTTATGTTTTTTCAACCTTTATCTTATGTTATCTTATATTTCTCTACGATTTATACTTTATAAAGTAGAAATTTATTATATCAACTAATATCTTTCTACCTTTTTATTATATCTTCAATGGTTTTCATATTTTCAATTAAAGAACTGTTTAAATCACATATTCAATTGTGCTATCCGGAGTCGTCCTTGTGGTAGAATTGTAGAGAAGCATAGCCTCCCTTTGCTCGATTTTACCTAATGCGTAGCTTACTGTATCTTGACGATTCATCCTCTGCGCTTTGATCTTTCGATTCTTTCTCGTTGGTTGCCCTTCAATTACAATAATATCAGGATGCTCTGGTAATCGTTCTTTATAGTAGGGGTCAAATATACCTACCCAATCTTCATTGATATCAACAAGTAGAACATAATGTCCTTCACCATCAAGCCATACACGAACAACGGCCACTCCCTTCTGCTGAAGACACCCTACGATTGGGCTATTTTGACCAATATATACCCGGTCTCCCTCTAGAAATTGTGTAACGATAGGGAATTGATTGCTTTCACCGTAATGATTCAACCAATTCGATAGGAATTTCATAGCCCAAGGCGAGGTTCCTTTTTTCCCGGTCTCTCCCATTTCATTATAGGTATCCAAAGTGTATAAGGAAATGTTTTTTAATAACTCAGGAGCTATTTGCTCTCTATCAAATAAATAACGCAAAGCATTAATCAGCGTTGTTGGACCGCAGTCATACTCGGATGTCTGATAATTTAGTACATTCCGCACCTATTTTCACCACCTCAGGTTATCTTGCCGTAGGATCAATAGCATCACGCAATGCATCCCCAACAAAATTAATACTTAGGACCAGTAAAATGATGATAACTCCTGCCGGAATCCATAGCCAAAATTTACTGGTGAGAATCGTAATTGATTCCGCTCCATTCAATATATTCCCAAGGCTGGCTGTTGGTGGCTGTACACCCATTCCAAGAAAGCTAAGGGCAGCCTCATCCAATATCGATATAGCAAAAACAGAGGTGGCATTTACAAGAACCGGGCCAATGGTATTGGGCAAAATCTCAGAAAGTAAGATATATTGCCTCGGCATGCCTGCTACTACATCCCCCTTAACAAAATTAGTTTCCCTAAGGGATAAGACATTACCACGAACAAGCCTGGCAACTGCTGGCCAATCGACAAAACCGAGGATTAGTATAATGTTCCATAGTCCCGGTTCAAAGATTGCTGCAGCAACAAGTACCAATAGTATATAGGGAAAGGACATAATCGTATCCGTAATGCGCATGATAAGAATGTCGATCCAACCACCAAAATAGCCGGAAATCAAGCCTAATACTACTCCAATTGCGGTAGATATTATGGTTACCGCAAATCCTACAAAGAGGGAAATACGGGTTGCATAAAGTAGTCGGCTAAACATATCTCTTCCGATTTGATCGGTCCCAAGTAGATGCTCAGCAGAAGGCGGCTTTCCAAAGGAAGTCGTAACTTTATTTGGATCATAGGGTGCGATAATTGGCGCCAGAATAGCAAGAATCGTTATGATGCAGAGAAAATAAAAACTGGCCACAGCTAATTTATGTTTCCGAAAACGCTTAATTACCATTCGCAGGTTACTCTGTTTCGAAGCCTTTTCCATTAAATTATTCTTCATTCTCCTTGCCTCCTCCAAACTTAGTACTTTATTGTCGGATCGACCAAGGCATATACAATGTCTGTAATTAGATTTGCTATCAAAACGACTACTGCGGTAAGCAGACGGATACCCATAATAACAGGATAATCTCGGTTTATAATTGCATTCATTGTAATTAAGCCCAGTCCCGGCCAGCTAAACACCTGTTCCACAATAACTGCGCCACCGAATAAGGTTGGTATCTGCATACCGATTACGGTCACAATCGGTATCAATGCATTACGGAGTGCATGTTTATTAATGACTCGAAATCGTCCAATTCCCTTTGATTTAGCTGTTCTGAGGTAATCCTTTTGTAGTATTTCTAACACCGCGCTTCGTACATACCGGGTATTGTACCCAGATATGGAAACTGCGAGAATGATAACAGGCATAACCATATGTTTTAGTACATCCATAAATCCTCCCTCCGTACCCGGTGTGGTCATTCCACTAGAAGGAAGCCAACCAAGACGGACGGTAAATAGATAGATAAAAATTAAGGAAAGAAAGAAACTTGGAATACTCGTTCCCAGAAAGGATAGGGAGACCAAAGTATAATCCCTTCTTGTATAACGGTTCACAGCACTATAGATACCAACAGGTATTGCAATTAGCAATCCAACAAGTAGAGAAGTTCCCATTAGGAGCAAGGTTGGTACGATATGCTCCCCAATAATCTGACTTACCGGCTGGTAACTTTTCATGGAATATCCCAGGTTCCCCTGAAATAACTGCTTTAACCATACCCAATATTGAATATAAAAGGGCTGATCCAAACCAAGAGCAATCGCCTTTGCCTCTAAAGCAGCCTGCGATGTCTTTGGTCCGACCATCATCTCCAAAGGACTACCGGCCAAGCTCATGATGGCATAATCAATAATGGTTATACCAAGTAGGACAGGTATGGCAATCAATATTCTTTTTATAATATACTTAAGCATCTTGATTTCCTCCAAATGGCCATACCGGGCAGGCTACTAAATGGGTGCTTCCCGGGCTAACTGGCTCTAACACCGGCTCACCAGTTGCACAGGTAGCTAGTGCATAGGGGCATCTGGTATGGAACCTGCATCCACTGGGCGGTGCTACTGCAGATGGAATTTCACCACTTAAAACGACCTTGCTTCGATTGCGTAGATAGGGATCCGGTAAGGGAGAAGCATCAAACAAAGCCCGAGAATAGGGATGGGCAGGATGCCGAAATATTTCTTCTGTATCAGCAATTTCAACGATCTTCCCCAGATACATGACGGCAATGCGATTGCTAACATAGCGTACCGCCCCTAAACCATGCCCTATAAAAAGATAGGTTAACTTAAGCTCTTCCTGTAGTTGCTTGAGCAGATTTAGAATTTGTGCCTGAACGGATACATCCAAAGCACTGACAGGCTCATCACATACTATTAGTTTCGGTTTCAGGGAAAGAGCTTTCGCTATTCCAATCCGTTGCCTTTGGCCACCGGAGAATTCATGAGGATATCTTAATTTAACA
>JAAYQP010000247.1 GCA_012519195.1 Clostridiales bacterium
TACTTTCTCGTTTCTTCTTACGTCCAGTCTTTGTCTCATATTCCGGCGGTTCTTCTTTAATAATAAGAAATTTATTTAGTTCATCTACCCACTGATTTAGCAGATCTTTACTCTGTAATAAAATTAAAGTATTCACTTTTCTTTGTGAAATCAGGTAACTACATACTACCGTCTTACCAAATGCGGTAGCCGCACTCAAAACTCCATCGGTATAAGAAAGTAATTTTTGGGCAGCAAGATCCTGTTGTATTCTTAAGTCCCCGTTGAATGATACCCTAATCGGACGCCCCTTCTCTCTCTTATCTGTAATATCTATACCAATACCAGCTTTCTCGCATTCGCAGGTAATAGACTCCTTCAGTCCCCGCGGAATCCTTATATACCCATCCATATCTTTACCAAGATATACAGCGCTAAAATTATAATAATTTGAGTAACCAAGACGCTTGTTTTTATAAAATTCAGGATTGTCAAAGGCTGCCATACTACGAATCTGATTCTGTAAACGTGGCATTAGATTAAGCGTATCAACATATATACCATTACTGAGAACCAAATGCACTTTTCCTATAACATCTGCTTTCGTAAATCCCTCCTTCTTTTTCCACGGCTTAGGTCTGTTTTCAATAACTGAATTGGACAACATCCCCCTGACTTCGGCAAGTTCCACCTTCCATTTTGTCATATATTTTTCGATATCTTCAGGCGATAGTTTTTCTGTTTCTTCCAACAAAACCTTCCATTGATCAGGATATGCATTCCAATTTTCATCCACAAAAGCACTGTTTCCATTTTTAAGAGCTTGACCTTGCAATGGAAGAGCAATTAAATTACCAATACCACTAACAACATCCTGGGAAGGATACATTCGGTCATAATAGTGAAAAGATTTCATATTGATAGAAGCTGATCCCTTGTCCAATAAAAGAAAACCAAAATTCCTTGCTAAAGATGCAGCTATCGGTTTTTTAAAGAATATCCATACATGAGCACCTCTTCCAGAGCGAGACCGTTCAACCAAAGACTTGATGCCATTCTGCTCACACATTTTTCTAAGGGCATCTACTTCATTATGCCATTCATCATCTGTATTAGCAAAATCAGTTTTTTCAGCATCCTTCTCATGGTTATCAAAGTCGAATACTATAAATCTACATGTACCATCAGGTAAAAGCGGATAAACTCCAATCACATCTGTTCCATCCTCTTTTTTGCCAACAAGATGACTTACAATTTTCTTTAAATCAAGCTTAGTCCATTTTGTGTTCTCACAATCATCACAAAATACTTTTTCTCCCTGTTGTTTTGGACACAGGGTATCATTCCATCGGTTATCACATTGCGGAAAATATCCACCTTTTCTACCTCTTTTGGCATAAACATCTTCTCTACCCCAAAGCATAGCAAAAAACCGCCTTGCTAAATTCTCAGTTATATACCTTCCAAGAATAGGCTCCCCCTGGTCTGGATCGTAATCATTAATACTCTCTATTGTCTCCTCAAACGGATTAAAATCATCGAATGCAATATCAGCCTTTTTTAGCTGGGATTTTAAGGCTTCATTTTCTTTTTGAAGAGCTCGCACTATTTTTCTAAGTGAGTCAAGGTTATAAGCCTCTATATTCATTCTTGTACCTCCAGCTTGATAAACTATGTACAAATTTGATCGAATTTAAAATAACACTTAGAATTTTTCCATCTTAATTCCAATCTTGCAGTAAAGCATACTTTTTTATAATAATCAAAATTTTATCATATGTATATAGCTTTCTACGGTATTCATTCCAAACCATTTACAATCTCTCAATTCCATTCCCCATCTGATTTGCTCCATCTCAGAAACAATTCTCGCTCATAGATTATACTTTCAAATGGTTCTCTAATGAAATCTGTAATAACATTTATTACATCATCAAAATCTATATCTACTTTAATTGTGTTTTGGACAAATGCATTCCATCTTAAAACAATTTGCCTATCTTTTTTAAATGAGCTTACCTTCTTTAAGGTGTTTTTATCATATATTCTACCACGATTATCTAGTGTTTCAAAAATTGCTTCTTGTAGCTTTCTTCCATCAAAATCATAATTCATAGCTAGATAATAAATATCATAAAAATCTTTCATCCTACTATTGAACTCCATCCTATCAATTATTGCATCCCATTTTTCTGCAATCGTAGATTCCAAAGAATATGTGAGTACTTCTGGACTACTAAATTCCGGTAATAACACATCCAGTTTTCTCTTGTTTGGCCTAGGAATAACAACATCTCCCACTCCTATGTCTATATCGAAAGGTGTTCTTGTATTACCAACTACTCCTATCATCTTTATTCTTACACCATGATACTCTTTTTGCTCTGATATATGATTCAAATACTTTATTTCAAACTTAATAAATTCATTTGCAGAAATTGTATTTATTATACTTCGAATCATTTCCATAATCTTATCATCTTCATTCGACCAGTTTTTCATAAGAAAATCAATATCCATGGTTGGTCTACTTTCAAAATTTGTAATTAGGTAAAGAAATAGACCACCTTTTAAAACAAGCTTATTTTGGAATTCTGAATAACTTATCCTTCTTAAAAATTCTTCCTGACAAAACAATTGCATAAGCAGTTGAAATGACAAACCTGAACTTTGTGATTTGTTCTTTAATTTCTGTAGCACTGATTTTGTAATATTCATCATAACCACATCCCAATCATAGTTCTTACCTTATTTTCAGCTCTCATTTTTTTTGCATATTCCAATAGCTTTGAAATATCTTTTTGAGGATCATTGATATAGCCCTTAATAGCTTGATTTACAATTTCCTTATCCATTTTATTTGAATTTCTTACTACATCACAAATGGTTCTATTTTTATCAAATATATTTATTTCTTGCCCTTCATAAGTATACTTTGTCTTACCTATATTCATATATTTTTCAAGAATATAATATGGCTTAACTTTAGGATATTCAATTTCAAATCTAGGCCTAGAACTTCCTCTCGCTACAGCAAGGTGCCATTCATTCGGTGTGCGATCAGTAAAACCATATATATAGAGAGCTGACAGTAGATATATTACTGCATCAGGAAATAACCTTGTAATTATAGTTGTATCTGAAATAAATTCTTCATATTGCCACTCGTAATATCCTCTTTTAATCTTTCTTATCATACCTTTATCCATAAGTTCTTTTAAATATTTATGATGATACCCAGCTTTTTGAAATTCTGCTGTAGTAATTACACCATTATATTTATTAAATAAATATTTAAACTTTTTATATTCATCCATTCAAAACTGTCTCCTTATTTTCGGTTAAGTTTATAGTTCTGAATTTAGTATAAAGTAAATTTACTGTACTGTCAATCAAAATTGTCTACACATTGTATGATGTGTGTATATTTATGATCTTGCAAGAATAAAAGTACTGATTATCTACCAACCAATCCGATTGAAAGTAATAAGACATTTAAAAGGCTCCAAAATCCCGTAAACCATATTTATACCATGGTTACAGGCTTTTAGAGCCTCTTATAAAGTCATTATAAAATTATACTAGATTAGTCTTACTGACCCATCTGCTTTGCGATGTTTTGAAATTGTAACTTCTAAGACATGCATAAGTAGTTACTTCTTAAATATTCTATTTTACTTACGCAAGTTTTTTGCGTAAGATTTTCTTTTTAAGTGATACTAATTAAATTTTCATACATAACTTTGTATCAGTTTGCGTAGATGTGTGTCGAGGGAGTTTCATTATCAACCATTTCTAATTCTTTCTTCCCAATCATAAGGAAACCCTATGTGTTTAATGGATATATTCCTTTTCATACTCCTCTATAAGTGCTTTTAATGTGGATATTAATTTAGAAGTCCATTCTGCAAAAACTTAATACACTCCTGTTCTCTTCCTCCAGGGATAATAAACCCTTTTGCCTTAATCAAGGTAAGCTTTTCCCCAAAAATCTTTGGTTCTTTCAATATTAAGTTCACCCTTTTTCGTATAAACAGCAGCTTAGAAGAGGTTGTTATATTAGACAATACAACTCAGATTCCGAAGCATTGTTTTTATCAATGCATTTCTTTACAGAATATTAAAATTTCGGATAACGTATCGGCCATTGGAGATGGCGCATTTTTAGGGTGTGAAAATTTAAATGAAATTAAGTTGCCTAGTAATCTTCTATCCATAGGAGGTTATGCATTTACAAAATGTATAAGTATGAATTCAATCAGTATTCCTAACAACACACAGAGTATTGGAAGTCACGCTTTTTTCTATTGTACAGAATTAACTGATATAAAACTAGCTGATAATCTATTATATCTTGGCGGTTATGCATTTAAAAACTGTACTAAATTAACAAATATTAATATCCCAAATAAAGTTCAGGAGATAGCAGCTACAACCTTTTTGAACTCAGCAATTACGTCAGTTACTTTGCCCAATAGTATATCTTAGTGAGTAATTAATTTCGATTTTGATGTTTTCTTTATTTCTACTAACTCCCATATAATCATAGATCCATGAGTCCAAGCTATGAGGATTTTTTGTCTTCGGATTTTTTGAGTAACCCTTAGACACCATGTAGCGATCAATCGCACTATTAATGACTGCTCTACTCTCAAGCATTTCTTCCCTGCTGTTTGTAATTAAATAATCCAAATCTATATCAACAGAAAGACGAGGTAAGTTGAAAATAGTTAGATTAATGGCTGTCCCGCCTTTTAATGCAAGACTATCTTTTTTAAAATTGGATTTGTATTTAGATACTCCAATATATCCGCTAGCCTCGTTACCTTTTCTAATGTATCTCTTACAAATCCCAACTCTTCTGCTTTCTTTCCTAAATATATAATATCGTAATCAGACAAGTATGCCACCTCCCTGATCTGTTATTTTAAATAGACCTTCTGGTACCATCAGTTCCCACTCACTATTATAATAGCTATTCTCTTTTGCTTCACTTACAAGGTACCTTTTGCTTTTTCCTATTTTAGTTTTGCAATAATCTAAAAACTCCTTTGAAAGTTGCATTTCTTTACGATAGTGATCCAAAAGAAATCCTGCCTTTTAATAAAGTCCTTGGGTATTATATATATCTAGATACCGTTTTAACTTCTTCTCATCCAAGTAATGTACACCTTCCAAACTGTTTATTAGTTCTTCAAATCCACCTATTTTATTGAAATCTCTGATACTATCTATGACTGTCCTTTCTAAATCTGTGATTCTTACATCTGTAGTATTCTTCGCCTCCACAACGCCTTCTTTCATTCTTGAAGCAACATATTTATAAGTCACATTATCATAATCGAAATGATTGAACTTTGTTTCTGAAGAAACATATACTTCATAGAATACTTGATTTGCAAAGCCATAATATTCAAAAGCACTATGATGAGAGATGTAAGCCGTATTAGTTATGGCACAAGCTATTTGATAACGAGTCGCTACGATTAGCCCGTAGCAGGGTTAACTACAGAGTATATATTCTTTCGTATTTTTTTGACCAGCCCCTTTTTTATTAAACGTCCCAGCTGCGAATAAGCAGTTTTCCCATTACCTGTAAACTTTTTTACATCATCGATTGAAAAAACCGGATACTTTGCCAGTTCAGTATATACATCCATTTACTCCACCTCTTTTTACTTAAAGCACGATTTTCTTTGTATTTAGAGAATAACGTTCCATTTCTAAAATTATTATAAACATTGTATTAACATGTTATGTGGCTCGATTATAGTAATCAGGCTACTCAGTGGGTTAGAACTATTGATACAAGTCCTTATTTCCTTAATAATTTAGCTAAAGATTTTTGTACACAAATTTTCCGCAAATCGAGTCAAGTTACCATATTGATTCACGAGGTTTTACGAGCTTATCAAATCAAAATCAAAGAGGCCCTAAAATCCCGTAAACAGCATATATGCCACTGTTACAGGCTTTTAGAGCCTTCTATAAAGTCATTATTAAATTATTCTATATTAGTCTTACTGACCCATCTGCTTTGCAACTTCTTCAGCAAAATCCTCAGTTTTCTTCTCTAGGCCTTCACCAGTCTCGAAACGTACAAAACGTTTAATAGAAATTGGCGCACCAACCTCTTTGGATACGGTCTCTAGATACTTACCAACGGATAGATCGCCATCTTTTACATAAACTTGATCTAGAAGGCAGATTTCCTTTAATTCTTTCTTTAAGCGACCCTCTAACATCTTCTCGATGATGTTCTCAGGTTTCTTAGCATTGCTTGGATCATTCTTGATCTGTGCAAATAAGATTTCTCTCTCATGTGCAAGGTAATCTGCAGGTACTTCTGCTTCGCTTACATATTTCGGAGACATTGCAGCGATCTGCATAGCTACATTTTTTGCAGCTTCCTTCGTAGCATCATTGTATACAGAGCTCTCTACTTCTACAAGGATACCGATTCTTCCGCCGCCATGGATATAGGACATAACAAAACCATTATCTGCTGTGATTTTATCAAATCTTCTGATATTCATGTTTTCACCGATAATTGAGATCATGGATGATAACTTTTCCTTCACGGTGATGGAAGTATCAAGAGCCCATGGTTCAGCTAAGAATGCATCAATATCATTAGCGGATGTCTTAGCAGCCTGAGCAACAACCTCTGCTACATAAGTCTTGAATGTATCATTCTTTGCAACAAAGTCTGTCTCACTGTTCACCTCAACGATCGCACCAATCTTGCCATCCTCGGAGATAAATGTATCTACAATACCTTCTGCAGCAATTCTTCCTGCTTTCTTCTCAGCAGCTGCAAGTCCTTTTTCTCTTAGAAATTCAACGGCTTTTTCCATATTGCCTTCCGTAGCAGTAAGAGCCTTCTTACAATCCATCATACCAGCGCCGGTCATCTCTCTCAACTCTTTTACCATACCAGCAGTAATA
This sequence comes from Clostridiales bacterium, assembly GCA_012519195.1. Classification (GTDB taxonomy): domain Bacteria; phylum Bacillota; class Clostridia; order Lachnospirales; family Lachnospiraceae; genus Mobilitalea. The sequence goes on from JAAYQP010000247.1 coordinate 6,928, forward strand.
TTCATTCTATTTCCCTCCATTTTTATGATTATGATCAGTGTATAAAAATGCTTCAACCATATCGGCTGAAGCATTCACATACTACTCTGTAACCGCTTCTTCCACCTCTGCATCCATTGAAGCCTCAGCTTCTGCAGAATCAGTTAATTGCATTCCTTGATTTGCTTCGATTACTGCGTCAGCCATCTTAGATACAATTAATTTAACGGCTCTGATAGCATCATCGTTACCAGGAATTACATAGTCTAATTCTTCAGGATCACAGTTTGTATCTGCAATACCTACTAACGGAATTCCAAGGTTATGAGCCTCTTGAACACAAATTCTTTCTTTCTTAGGATCTACTACAAAGATAATATCAGGAATCTTTTTCATGTTCTTAATTCCGCCAAGGTTCTTTTCGAGTTTTTCCCATTCTTTCTTAAGCTCTATAACTTCTTTTTTAGGAAGAACATCAAAGGTTCCATCCTCTGACATTTTCTCGATTTCTCTTAATCTATCAATTCTACTCTTAATTGTCTTGAAGTTGGTTAACATTCCGCCTAACCATCTTTCATTTACATAGAACATTCCACAACGCTCAGCCTCTGCTTTAATCGCATCTTGAGCCTGTTTCTTAGTTCCTACGAAAAGTACGGAACCACCGTCTGCAACAACATTCTTAATTGCTGCATAAGCTTCATCTACTTTACCAACGGACTTCTGTAAGTCGATAATATAGATACCATTTCTCTCTGTGTAGATGTACTCTGCCATCTTAGGGTTCCATCTTCTTGTCTGATGTCCAAAGTGTACACCAGCTTCCAATAATTGTTTCATTGAAATTACGCTCATAATTTACCTCCATTTGGTTAATTTCTACCGCATA
>JAAYQP010000248.1 GCA_012519195.1 Clostridiales bacterium
AGGATTTAATGGAACGTTTGAAAAATATGCTAACTGCCCATAAAACAGTTTATACATTGTCTTTGGGGAGTGCACAGATGTTGGCTGGTTTTTGTTTTATCGGTATATATGAAGCACAGGAACTCCCTGAAGATAGTTATGTTAATATTCATTCGGTACTTCCTTTGGAAGAAAACATGAAAATAGATAGCAAGATAATCAGGTTGGAAGAAAACCGGCATTATACTAAAGAGGTCGTATCAATACGAATGAATGCCAATAGAGAAGTCCTGGATTATAAAACGGTTTTGTTTGATAGAAACGCTATGGGCATCACTGCTAATGTAAAAGGAGCAGTGAAAGTAGGGGATGAAAATGTCCTGTTTATGTGAAAATCTGTATTCACATCCCGGAAAAATATTAGCAGATCATTTGCGTAATGTCGGGATAACCGCTCAAAATTGGATCAATAGCCGGCTGTTAAATTTTGATGTAGATAAATCCATATTGGCAGATATTGCTTGTATTATTGGAATTGCTCACGATCTAGGCAAGTCCACCGGCTCATTTCAAGAATATCTGTTGACAGACAATGAAGAAGAAAAGCTGAGATTAAAAAATCGTGATGAAACTCGGCATAGTCCTTTGGGAGCCTTTTGCGGGTACTATTTTACCAAGGAGTATTTAATATTAAACCATATTGAAACAGATTATGGAGACTATTTTCCAATAGCAGCTTTGTTAGTTATACAAAGGCATCACGGCGATTTAAACCCTATTATTTCTGAAACAGTAAAATACAAAGCAAAAAATATAGCTGACTATTTAAACGATATTGATGCAAGCTTATTTGATAAGTTGTTGTCCAGCATCACTGATATGATACCGTCCCTTAAACATTGTAATCATCAGTGGTTGCTAGAGAAAGTCGATTATTATGAACAAGATATGAGAACTGCTCGCAGCTTTGCTAGAAATATGGGTAGAAGTAAGAAGTTGGACTTTTATTTTATTACCGCTTTACTGTATTCAACTTTGGTTGATGCCGACAAAAGCGATGCGGCAGGATTAAAAACAGATTTTAGCGGTATTATGATATCCGCTAGCCTGGTGGATGACTATCGCAAAATTATGGGATATGACCAACCCAATACAGAAATGAATAGATTGAGGAATGAAATATATCAAGCAAGTGCTGATATTAAATCAGCAATAGAAAACGGTAATCATATTTTATCCATAAATGTCCCAACGGGAACCGGTAAAACACTTAATGCATTATCGGCTGGCGTGAAAATAAAAGAACACCTATTTTCATTGAATCAAATTGATAGATCTATAATATATGCGCTTCCTTTTACCAGCATAATAGATCAAAATTATAAGGTCTTTAATGAAGTTCTGAAAACTGTTGGCAAGAAAGAACCGGGTAATGATATTTTACTAAAACATCATTACTTGGCGGATGGTTTTTATAGAACATCCGAGGATAATGACGAGTATTTGGAATACTCAGCTTTAGAATCCAGATTCATTATTGAAGGTTGGAATTCATCTATTATTGTAACTACTTTTGTACAGTTGTTTAACAGCTTAATTACCAATCGGAATTCATCATCCAGAAAGCTGCATAGAATAGCAAATTCAATAATTATATTAGATGAAGTCCAGGCAATCCCTCATAGGTACTGGCATCTGATTCGGCAAATCTGCAACTATATGGCAAGGCACTTGGATACCTATTTTATCCTGGTTACTGCAACTTTGCCGTTAATTTTCCCGGAAAGTGATATATCAGAGCTGGTTGCCGGTAAAGAACGTTATTATTGTTCTTTAAACCGTATCAAACTGGAAACATATCTTGATAAGATAATAGATATCGAGGATTTTAAGGAAATTGTAAAAAGCGAAGCTCTTAATAACACGGAAAAAGACATATTGGTAGTTATGAACACCATTAAATCAGCGCAGATAATTTATGAAGCCCTTATTAATGCGCTGGATGTAGAGAAAAATATCTTTTTTTATCTGTCCTCCCATGTTGTCCCTGCAGAGAGAAAAACGAGGATAGAAAAAATCAGGCAGGAACAGGAGAAAAGAAAGATAGTTGTAAGTACGCAACTGATTGAAGCTGGAGTAGATATTGACTTGGATATTGTTTTCAGGGATATGGGGCCGCTTGACTCCGTGAATCAGGTAGCCGGAAGATGTAACCGCAATCTTAAAAAGGGCAGGGGAGTCGTTAAACTATATTATATTAAACGAGGTAATAAACCGGATTCTTCATACATATATGATAGCACTTTATTAAATGCTACCCAACAAACCATCAACGAATGCTCTATTGATGGGTATATTGAGGAAAAAGACTTTTACGATATGAGCAGAAGTTACTATACGCTTTTAAGCCAGGGGATACTATCTGATACTGAATCGCAAAATGTTTTAGAAGCAGTTTTTTCTTTGAATTATGAGAAGATTAAAGAATTTAAACTGATAGATGAGAATTATGAAAAAGCCGATATC
>JAAYQP010000031.1 GCA_012519195.1 Clostridiales bacterium
CATATAGATAGTTTGCATTCTCCTCAGTGTAAGGAGTTATACCAATTTCCACATGGGAATCGGAAACCCCTGTATAAATCACCTGGAATCCCTGTTTACGAATATCCTGTACATGTTCACCAAACACATATTGGTCAATTTCACCTTGCTTCTCATATAATACATTCGTTTCCTCGGACTGCTCCCCTGCATACGCTGGTGAGACTCCACCACCAGAAGCGAAAGCTGTTCCGGTAAACATTGCTGACATACATAGTCCTAAAAGAAATGTTTTTACTAATTTTGATTTAATCATATTTTTTCCTCCTAATTCTGTCTTGCTAGTTAGATCTTTGTCTTTCCGTTTACATCTATTAGACGGAGGTAGAAAAGATTTCGTTCCAGAGAAATCAAATAATTTCTTATGGTAAATGTTATACAAAATGATACTAACAGGAAATATTCGACTCTAATTACCAATTTTTAATTAATATGTTAGTTGACAAGTTTCATCCTTAAGTTATAATCATACTATAAAATATTGCGAACTTGCTTATATTTTGTTCTTATTTGTCAAATGATTGGACAATTAGAGATATGTATCGCAAATTATTCCAATTTGAGATACATTATAAATAGTATCATTAGGGAGGATTTCCATTGGATAGCCACAATAAAATCAAGCATATCTTAAAAGAATATGCCTTTATTACAGTCGGAGTATTACTGGTAGTATTCGGTGTATACTTCTTTAAATTTACGAATAATTTTTCCATCGGTGGAGTTACTGGTATCGCAATTCTTCTAAGCAGTATTACAAAGGGTTCCATCAGCTCAGGAACGATCGTATTGATTATTAACAGCATTCTATTGGTCATAGGATACCTAATCCTGGGCAAAAGTTTTGGAAATCGAACCGCATACGGAAGTATATTGATGTCACTTTCCCTACGTTTATTGGAGGAAGTGATACCTTTAGAAGGTCCCTTAACTACAGAACCCTTACTGGAGCTAGCCTTCGCTGTGATTCTTCCTTCCGTTGGTGCTGCCATTCTATTTAATATCGGAGCGTCCACCGGAGGAACGGATATCATTGCTTTATTATTAAAAAAATATACTAGCATCGACATTGGCCGTTCCTTATTAATAACAGATTTTATCTTAACTGTAGCTACATTTTTTGTTTTTAATATTCAAACAGGATTACTATCAATCCTAGGATTATTTCTCAAGTCAACCCTTGTTGATAGTGTTATCGAGAACCTAAACCTAAATAAATACTTTACCATCATCTGCGAAAATCCTAAACCGATCTGCGAGTTTATATTAAAAAAGCTCCATCGTAGTGCTACAGTTTATAATGCTAAGGGTGCATTTACCGATAAGGATAAGAAGATTATATTAACTGTCATGAATCGGGCTCAAGCCGTTCATTTACGTAAATATATTAAACAAATCGATCCAGAAGCTTTTATTTTAATTACGAATACTAGTGAAATCATTGGGTGTGGCTTCCGGCAATAGTCGCAAATTTGGGTTGTTATAATATGCTAAAAATACATCCTGTATCATATGATATAAAAACAGTAATATCAGATATTACAGGAGGCGCTATGGATTTTCAACAAAGCAGAACCTATCAAAATATTCAGGATGCTTTTGCATGGAAATTAAACACAGCAACTTTGTATTCTCTATATGCAGATCGTGCTAGGCAGGAAGATTATATAGAAATAGCTAATATATTTGATACAACTTCACGAAATGAAAGAGAGCATGCAAGAATTTGGTGGCGGCGACTAAATAATGGGGTACTGCCAACCACAGAAGAAAATCTTATTCATAGTATCAATATTGAGGATGAAGCCGGTAATAACTTATACCGCGAATACGCCAGGGTTGCCGAAGAGGAAGGCTATACAGAGATCGCATCCTTGTTCAGCGGAATAGCCAACATTGAACTGGAGCACAGATTAAACTTTCAACGTCAATTGGAAGATATTCAAAGAGATGAAGTTCATTGTAAAGATTCAGAGCGACTATGGATCTGTATGCAATGTGGAAATATTTTAAGTGGCCTATGTGCACCGGAAAGATGTCCCGTATGTGGATTCCCTCAGGGATATTATCGGGTTTATACAGAATGTGAAGCAGAGTTTATAAGATAACTTAAAAAACCGCTCCTATCTGTGATATGATAGCTCTTAAATAGATTATTTCTTGTCTACTTAAGAGCTATCTTATCAAATCAGGTAGTGAGCGGTTTCGTATTTCTTCCTTGTAGCTTAATTATAAAATTTGGGACAGATATCGAATATAGTATTCATCAAAAGTAATTCTCAGTTTATGAATCTCAGTCGCTAGTTTGGGGCCCAAATAACGAAAATGCCACGGCTCATAATCATAGCCTGTGATATACTCTTTCCCCTTAGGATATCTTAAAATATACCCAAAATGATAGGAATTAGCTGCCAACCATTTACCCGCAGGAGTTTGTTCAAAGCTTTGTTCTAAATCATTAATATCAACTGCCAACCCAGTCTGATGCTCACTATGTCCAGGTCTTGCAGAGACACGATCTCTTTCCTTGCGATACTCTTCCATTGATATTTCTGGAGATTTCTTTCTAAAGTATACCTCTTCCTGATAATCAAAACTTCGAAAGGTAGAGATGGCTTGTATCATAATCCCATCTTGCCCTGCTGCCCGGCCCATTTTTTCAAATGCTACTCGGGCTTCCTGACGTAATTTAAACTCACCGGAATTAAAATCAGGATGAATGCTCTCCAGATCTTGCGGTATATAATTCATCGGTAACCTATTATATTTATTCACGAGTACAGTCAAATTATCTGGATTACTGATTTCACGAATCATTTCGTAGAAGGGATAATCAAGATTCAAATTAACGTAAGTGATAATCTCCTCCCAGGATAATTGCTCCTGTTTCCTTTTAAAGTTTAGGTACCTTGGTATTTTAAAGGAATCAAAATATGGTAAGCTATAGAATTCTGCAGGTATCCTTTGCTCTGTCATTCCTCTTTCCTCCATCTGCAAACCATCTCCCATAGAGTGCTATTAGAAACCATCTTAATTAAATATATCGTAAAATCTTATTATAATGACAATCCTGTTTCGTAGATTTGCGCTTGCATTCATCTAGATTATTAGCTTATTTGTCCAATAGCCTTTTGCAGCTGAGGCAGATATATTTTGTCTAAATTGGTCTTACTGTAATTCCATTTACTTCTACTTGATCATTGATTTCGATAACAAGGCATCTACGTCCATCGACCATCTTTGTTTCTACCAAATCTGCCCGTTCTGGATTCACTTTAATTATAACATCCGGTGTTTTAACTTCAAACACCCTAGTACTAGCTACATTGCTAGCTAATAAAGTGGTTTTCTCCCCTGCTATTTCATCATAATTCTTTTCAAAATTCTGAAGCTTTTCCTCCTCAACGCCACTTTCCGCAAATAAATTCTTAACTTCTGCTTTTTCTAAAATCAATGGTTCGGGAATCTCCTGTGCTTTATGCTCTTCAATGATATCATTTAATTTGTCATGGATATTTCTAACGATTTCATAATCACATTCTTCGCCAAGCGTCTCTCTAATCAAGGTCTGGAAGGTTTCCTTCTGACCGCCGGCTGACATAGGAATTTCACAACCCAATAGTTGGTCGATTAAATCATGATGTAGTTCTTCTGAGTTTTTTGAATAATATAGGATACTATGAATATCTGTGCTACGATCATTAAAAGCCGGAAACAAAAATCCATTGCTTGGCCTATCCACAACCCAGTCCTGTATCCGTTTTTGAAATTGGTTGGTATCTTCGTTAAAGCTCAACCCTGGCTTTGCAAGCTTTACTGGGCATATAGAGCACAGAATATAGCTATAGACTTCATCGGAGGCATCCTCCATCATAATATTATCCTTCGTTTTCCCTGGAACGTCGTAGGCTGAATAAATCAAAAGGATCAGATAGTTACTGGTAGTGTCATAGGATTGGATAACTTTATCATAGAACTCATTCAAAAGGTTCTCATCCCTTAACTCACTATCCCTAAGTCTAAGCAGAAATTCTTGCTTTCCGCCTTCAAACTCCTCCGACAAGGGAAACTCCATATTGATCAGATTTTTACCAATCGTTCCTGATAATGTTTTTTTGAATATATCAAAATATTTATGGGTTTCTTCCTCAGGCAAACAGAGGAAGGTTTCCGTATACTTTGTTTTAACGTTTTTCTCTCCATCTACATAACAGCAGCATACTTTTGTTATAGCAGTATTCTCGTGTTTAAATTGTTTCTTAATCTCTGATATTTCACTCTGTATCATCGTATGTACTCTCCTCATTCTTGGCACATTTAAAAACTAAATTTAAGTTTATCACGTGAGAATTTTTTTATCAAGAATTGTTTCCTGATCATACCGAGGTGATAGGGGCTTGTACGCATAAAAATAGGTCTGACATTACAGTCAGACCCTTTACAGTTTATTTTTACAAAAATTTGTTATACTTAAAATTTACAAACAATGGCTGAAACATCTGTGATGCAATAAGGACATACTCTTGCTGCCGTTTAGGTTTTTGAAAGAACCTCTCTAATCTCCTTCGTCTTCTAATAATCATAATAATCCCTGCTCCTTTTTATGAAGTTGATCACTATGGTTACAACTATATTGTATCACATTTTTAGAGATTATTCTACAATTATTAGTTTTTATATAATAAAAGACATAATTTATTGACAATACATGATTGAGTGATAATCAGAATATATTCAATGAGAGTGAAATGTGGTTGTTATATATAATTCACCGAAATCTGTCTAAAACAGATTATAGAAAATATTCCGCTACTTCATTCCAATTATTGAGTCTCACAAAGGAATGATCCTCCCTTAATTGGTTATGGGGTGCCGTAAATAGAATCCCCTGTCCCTTAAATCCCTCCAATTGGTATAAACTATCATCAACAAGATAGTCAGTTGCCAGTATACTCTTGTCACCACAAAATACATAATTCTGATCATTCAAGAAGGGAAGTTCTTCTTTAAGCCACAGATACTTATCTTTTAAGGAGTTTGGTACCTCCATTGCTGCAGTACAAATAAATACTTTATATTTTTTATTTAGTTCTTCAAGAATCGCCTTCGTATCTTTTTCTTTAATCGCCAAATCACGAAAGAAACCTTCCTTATCAACTTCCCTATGTAGTAACTCAGCCTGTTCTTTCGTAAGTGTATCTGATAATCTTTTTCCAACCAAGTCCTGCTTCGTGATGTTTTTTTGAAACAATTGATTATATAAAGTAATTGTCTTGGATAATGTATCAGTAATAACCTCATCCATATCAAAGGCAAGTGTTTTTATTTGGTTCATAGCCTACTCCTTCTAGCGGTAAAATCGCGGTGTATTTTTCCTGTAATTTATTAGCATCTTCAAATGTCGATCCACTAATCAAGATGTAATGCTTATTATTAAGTATTTTTCGACTTTTGTCAACCATGCACACTATGCTATAATTACCATGATGAATGAATTGGCTTGCCAACACACTTGTCTTAACCGGAGAAACATGCTATGAGTGTTTCTCCGGTTAATTATAATTTAACTAATTAGAAACTCTTCTCCTAGTAAATCGGAAAACTCTCTTATTTTGTAAGTTGCTCCATCTGATTTGCTTGCATCGCCTATCCCTATGCTGTCCATCCCAGCATTCCTGGCAGCTTCTATTCCTGAAAAAGCATCCTCCACCACCACACACTCCTCTTTTTCTAAGTTTAATGCATGACGTGCTTTATTAAATACCTCCGGATTCGGTTTCGATTCAGAAATACTATTACCATCTACTACTGCATCAAAGAAATCGGATAGCCCTAATTTCCCTAGAATAAATGTAGCATTCTTACTAGAGGAGCCGATCGCCATCTTAACCTTCAGCTCCTTTAGCGCCTTTAATGTTTCAAGTACTTTTTTATCCAAATCTTCTGGAGTCAATTCATTTAAGAATGTACGATAGGCATCATTCTTTTTCTTTGCGAGTGCTTCTTTTTCTTTATCCGTTAATTTTACCTTTCCTTCGTTTAAGATTATTTCAAGACTTTCCATTCGGCTCACACCTCTGAGTTTGTTGTTTATCTTCTGATCAAAGAAGATTCCAAGCTCATCGGCAATTATTTTCCAGGCCCTGTAATGGTATTGATCTGTATGACAGATCACACCATCCAAATCAAAGATAATACCTTTGTATTTATATGCTTTGCTTTGAATCATGGTTTTTTACGCCTCCCTCCTTTTCGAATTAAAATCAACATTCATTAATATGGTAGCACCGATGATTAGTAACCCCCCTAACACTAGGTTAATGGTTAAAGGTTCTAGTCCTAAGAGTACGGAGAACAATCCACCAAAAAGGCCCTCCAAGGACAAGATAACACCAACTTTCGTAGCGGCAGTATATTTCTGGGCAGTCGTTTGTAAAAAGTAGCAAAGGCAGGTGCTTAATACACCAAGGAATAGAACAGGTGGGATGCCTTGTGGTATATCAGCGCCTTGGATTCCTTCACCCCCTATGATAAATACCACAAGCGATATAATTGTAGCTGATAGTATCTGAATAAAATTAACCCTAGCAGGATCTGAGTCCTTAGTAGCCTTCTCTAGATAAGTTATTTGCATAGCAAAAAAGAATGCACATAGGAGAACAATCAGATCCCCTCTTCCTAAGGAAAATCTGCTATCTTTAAAACTTAGTGCACCAACCCCTGCAAGAGCCATTATGGTTAATAAAACAGTTTGTAACTTGGGGCGATCACGATTAATTGCCCAGGATATAAAAGGCACCATTACTACATTGGTTGCCGTTATAAAGGCTGCATTTGAGACCGTTGTTGTGGACTGTCCTAAAGTCTGAGTATAAAATGCCAGAAAAAGAAACACACCTGCAACAGATCCATGGATTAATTCATATTTCGTTAGTTTGAGTATTTTTTTATTTAAGGCGATCGCCATAGTAATGGAGGCAATGACAAATCTAGTAGCCATAATTAGAGAAGTATTCCAATTCGCCTTAATTACGTATTCCGTAGCAATAAAACCACTTCCCCAGATTAATGCCACAATTACTAGTAACAATTCTGCTAATGTTTCTTTTTTCTTCATTTTATTTTTTCACCATTTCTGCCTTAAATTCCTTGTCGTTTACGAAGTAGCTTAATTCTTTTTTATTACTAAATATTTTAACTTGATCCTTACTGATTTCAATATGAATTAGATCACCTTTCCAGAAGAGTGAAAAGCTTAACTTTGTCCACTTTTCAGGTATTCTTGGGGTAAAATGTAGTTGATCATTTTTAATCTTTAATCCTGCATATCCAAAGACTAAAGCCTGCCAAGTTCCACCTGCTGAAGCAGCATGAATTCCTTCTCTGGTATTCCCTTGATTATTATCAATATCCACAAAGGCACTTCTACATAGGTAGTCATAGGCTCTTTCACTCTCTCCCACACGAAGTCCCATTAGACAATAAATGCTAGGACTCAAGGAGGATCTATGAAGGGTTCTTCTTTCATAATAATCAAAGTTCTTTCGTTTGGTATTTTCATCAAACTCCTCATCAAATAAGAACATCAACATTACAACATCCGCCTGCTTTAGTATGGTGGTCTTATCTCTTTTAATTCCCTTTAATGCTTTTGGAAGTAGGGGCATATTGTTTTCATCCCATTCATGAATTTCATGATCAATTAAATTAAAGTAACCTTCAAATTGCTCTATTAAACCTTCACTGATCGGAATATAGATCTTATTGGCATTTTTCTCTATTTCTTCAAGCTCCGCCTCATTTAAACTTAGCTTACGAAAGAGTTCTTTGCATTTTTCTGTCTTTTCTGTATAGTATTTTCTTAAATGTTTTACCGCAGTGAGCATATTCCATCTTGCCATATAGTTGGTATAGGCATTGTTTGAAACATCCTCATGCCATTCATCAGGACCGGTAATGCCTGTGATTTCAAAGTAGTCTTTTTCCTTATTATATTCAATACGGGAATTCCAGAAACGTGCCGTCTCAGCCAGCATCTCCAAGAGATTGTTTTCGTAATATTCCATGTCCCCTGTCCACAGAAAATACTGCAGCCCTCCATAGATGATATCTGCAGTTACATGTACTTCCTGATCTGCTACAGTACATACATAACAGGTTCCATCCCCCTCAATGGTCCAATCAGGACATTCTTCATCCCCTGTGTCTGCAGATTCCCAGGGATATCGGGCCCCAATCTGTCCCCGTTTTAAAGCATTTCTCCTCGCCCCATCAAGTAGCAGATAACGATACTCTACCAAGTTTTTCGCAATTTCAGGAAATGTTAAGCTGAAGAAGGGAAGTATAAATAGTTCTGTATCCCAGAAGGCATGTCCTCCATATTCTTCCCCGTGAATCAGCTTAGCACCAATATTGGTTCTGTTATCTTTTGGATTTGGTGTACTCATCAGATGAAACAGATCAAAGCGAACGGCCAGTTGAAGCCTCGGATCTCCCTCAATCTTGATCTTTGCCCTTTCCCAATAGCTAGCATAGATCTTCTTTTGCATTTCAATTTCTTGATCTAGACTTCTCATCATAAAGCTTCTCAATTTCTCTACAGCAATTACTTTTGTATTGCCGCCATCTCGCCCACTCACTACGGCAGCAAATTTATCAACAGAGATGGTCTCGTTTTCTGTAACGTAGGCATCAAAGAATTCAACTGCCTGTTCTCCATGGCCTCGATACTGTCTACTGCCGATAATGTCTTTCCCCGTACTATCGGTAGCCTTAACATCTGCAACCGTAGTCAAAGGTAAGAGAAAATCCCTAGTTTCACTTTGTACAAAGATACCAGTATCTTCTAAAGGACCAATTTGTCTCGTATTTAGATGCTTCACACGAAATCTTGGAAAGTCCATAAAGTTCGTGACGGTAGCATCGATAATATTCTCAAATTCCAACTGACCAGAATAATTGAGTGGTGTAATATAATATCGAAATCTTCCGCACTCTGGACTTGTTCTACTTAATATTTTTATGCTTTCAATAAGCGTCTTTCTTCCATCATAGGCTACATTGATATAATGTGTTGCGACAAATCCGTGTTGTAGATCCAGAATCCTGATATAATCTTGTATCTCTTGCCCAGCTTCGGGACCGATTGGTTCTGTTTTATAATATATTTTTAAAAGGTTCCAGTTTGGTGTATTACATAAGTCTCTTTGGAAGGCTTCGGATCGATCAAATACTCCATGCACATAGTTTGCAGGAAGTTCTTTGCGGATAAAGCCTTCCGGATGAGTGGCACGATTACCCATCATGCCACTCGCCAAAGCAAAATTTGTCTCATACATCAAATTGTTACGAGGATTATACTCTGTTTCGGCGACAATCCATTCATCCTCCGAGATATATTGTTTTATTTTATCTGAAAACCGATCTCTATACATGTCACATCTCCTTTATTTCATCCTGCAATAATGATCTCCTATTGATTTTTGTAAGGCATAAAGTAGATAGAATACTGGAAAGGTAGTGGATATACTTGATACTGTTCCATTCGCTCCGGTCCGCAGCTGGCGCTTCCTAAGCCAGAATTTTTATAATCCAAATTTACATATAATCTATTTTCTTTTTGTAATTCAAATAAATGTTTTGCTTCCTGAAGCTGCTGATCTGAGTAGGGGCGTACCGCAAAATCCACAGGTATACTAGCGGTGAAAGCCATTCCTAACTTATCTTTGCTTGAATAGAAATTAACCCATTCTACCTTGGTACGATTACCGTATTCTTGCGGATAATCATATGGCTGATCCATCTGATAGACATTTGCCTGATAAATACCTGCAGAAACATATTTATTCCGATCACTGTAGTTTTCGATGGGACCCATACCACAATAGGTTACTTCCTCAAAGCTTTCAGAAAGAATAAGCTGGGTACCAATTTTGGGTAGATGAACATCAGGTACTTTCTTAAATGTTCCTTCTATCTTCATCTCTATTTTTCCTGAACCATTTATAATATAGTGAATGGTCGTCTGGATTCCCCAGTTCATTCCGTTTGGCGCATAATTACCTGTAAATGAAATCCTAATTTCTTCTTCCGTCTTAGTACTCTCTGTATGATATACCATCATACGGCAGGTATTCAAATGCATATCTGTCCATTGCTGTACCATCTTCTTATCGTTATCTGTATAAGCACGGAAGAGGTTAAGGACAGGGCCCTGTTCCATCACAAGCTTTTGATTCACTTTATAATCTTTGATCATTGCATTACTTTTATCGATCAACATACCGATTGCGCCAACTTCAACTTCATAATATCTACCAGTTTCCTTTAAGATAATATTCTGTGTTTTTACATCATTTGTTTCTTGCAAGGATGATTCAGGCAGTCCCCATATCGCTGTATTACTGCTTACAGCCTTAGCCTTTCCTTTCTGTTCATCAATCTGCGACAATGCAGAAGAAAAAGTACCCATGGTTCTTATTTCTCTTTCACCTAGCAACTGTACTTCCTTCTCAAACCTTAACTTAATGGAATAGTTTTCTTCCAAAGAATTATAGTTCTTAAGAATTTCTTTAAGATTAACTTCACCAATCATTTGTGGTCCAATAATAGGCAGTTCAAAGCTTTGCTGATCCACAAGTGCATAATCTTTTAATATTTCAACATGGCAGCGGATCTGTTCTGTATTTGAAAAGTGCATTCTATTTTTTACAAAAAGAATTCCGTTATTAATATCAAAGGCTATGACATGTATATCTTCAATCACTTTTTGATACTCATAAAAGGCGGGGGAAGGCTCCCCATTGGATCGGATCAATCCATCCAAACAGAAATTGCCGTTATGATATTTTTCCCCAAAATCACCTCCATAAAGATAGGCCTCTTCTTTTTTATTGATATCTCTACTGATACCATGATCTTTAAATTCCCATACAAAACAACCTTGAATTCTCTTAGAATTTTCAATTAAATCAAAATATTCACTGAGGCTTCCTGGGCCATTTCCCATGGCATGACCAAATTCACAAAGAATATGTGGTCTTAAGGGGCTGCTCATCGTATCTAGCTCCGCCAGTTTGCCAACGGTAGAGTACATGGTACTAGATACATCAACACTTTGATTTTTGTAATCCCCCTCGTAATGAACAGGACGAATCGGTTCATGCTCCTTTACCCAATCATACATGGCTTTAAAGTTTCTCCCATAGGAGGATTCATTACCGAGAGACCATAATACAATACAAACATGGTTTCTATCTCGCTCCACCATTCTCTGAATACGATCAAGATAAGCTTTCTGCCAATCAGGATCCTCACAAAGTGTCGTTGGCTCTCCTAGAATTTCAAAACCATGGGTTTCCAAATCCGCTTCATCGATAATATAAAGACCGAGTCTGTCACATAAATCATAGAAATAGGGGTTGTCCGGATAATGAGCAGTTCTTACGGCATTCATACCAGCTCGCTTAATCATCAGTAGTTCCTTTTTCGTTTGTTCATAGGTAACAGCTCTTCCAGTAAAAGCATTGAACTCGTGACGATTAACCCCCTTCATTAGAATCTTTGTGTTGTTCCAGAGCAATACTCCATCTTTAATGCATAAACTTCGAAAACCGACCAGAAAAGGAATGACTTCTATGATTTGCTTATCTTGATCCAAGGTTTTTACCCTTAGTTGATAAAGATAAGGATGCTCCGCATTCCATCCCTGAATGTTAGTTAGTTCCTTTGTAAAGGTATACTTACTATTTTGCAGTAAACACTCCGTATTAAACAAGGATGTGCCCGTGGCATCAACTAATTCA
>JAAYQP010000249.1 GCA_012519195.1 Clostridiales bacterium
GATTAGACGCATGGAATAATCACTGCTGTCTGTCTGTAGTTTCTCATTAAAAAACACCTTCTCTGCCTTTAAGGCTTCTGTATCGAAATCTGGATCGTCAGCTTTTAAGGAATAATCGATAATTTCTTTTCCATCTCCGGTTACAATTCCTAAGAAACCGGATTTATCAAATTCCAGATCAGCTAAGATCTTATTCACAATATCTGTCTTTGTATCAATGATAATCAGCGTATTGTGGCTAATGCTGTTTCTGATTAGACGCATGGAATAATCACTACTGTCTGTCTGTAGTTTCTCATCCAGAAAGTCGTCTTCACCAACCCAGACAACTTTATTTTTATTATTATGCAGATAGATACCAATCTCCGTATCTTTAAATTCAGATATAAAGCCTTTCTCTAAATATACGCCTGAGGATACTATAGAGGCAACATCATCTGATATTAAATAGACATTCTCAATAAACTTATCCGTAACCTGCTTTGCGATTAGGGAAGTTGCAATATTCCTTCTGTTCAAATTAATATCATAGGCATCCCCAATATTACAAAAATATCTAGCAATCGCATCATCATTGGCATACTGAACAGCAGTTCCTTGAACCGACTCAAATCCAAAACTCAAATATTCACCGGCCATATTAATCGAATCTACAGTCGCTTTCTCATAATTACTTTGTATACCTTCGGATGCCTTTGAGAAGGATACGATACCCAATATGATGATAAAGATTACAGGTACTAAGAAGGAGGCAACCATCTTAAACCTTAGAGTAGAGAGTATATGTACCTTCGAGGACTTTTCTAAAAATTCCGCTCTCTCTTTTTTCATTTTATCTTTGACCGATCGGAGTTTATCTTTATTATTCGACAATAGATCATCTTTCGAAATTCTATCATCGATATGATTTTCCTTCTTTCGTATCTTTATAAGCTTCCTTAGTTTTTTTGTAATGTCATTCCTTGTGTTCCCCATCTTTTTCCTCCTTAGTTTAATAATTAGTATGTACTTCAATCATTCGTTCACTCTAGTATTATACCATTATTGTACTTATATTTCCAATATTAAAAAGTTACTAAAATCCAGTTTTCTTAAAATTAGAAGAAATCGGAATCCTCTTACTAATGTTTCCGCAATTTCCTTGTTATAGAATTAAGGGCAAAGTAATCGTTGCCGTAGTGCCAATTCCTAATTCACTTTCATAGCTGACACCGTAGTCTTCACCAAAAAATAATTTGATTCGTTGGTCAACATTACGAATGCCGTAGCCATTGGTTTCGGTGGTTGTGATATTCTTAAGTGTTTCTTCATCCATTCCACAACCATTATCTGAAACGATGAATTTCATGCATCCGTTATCGAACTGTCCTAGAATTGTGACAACTCCAATTTCTTGATCAAGGTTTTCTTTATAATCAATCCCATGAAGAATCGCATTCTCTACCAGAGGCTGTATGATTAAATTAATGATGCGATAGGGATATAGGCGCTCGTCTATCTTGTAATTCACTTCAAAGGAAGAGGAATGGAGCATTTTCTGGATTTCAATATAGGAAGTCATATTGCGCCATTCTTCTTCCACAGTAATCGAATTATGCCCTTTGTTCAAAGTGGTGCGATAAAAGGAGGATATGCTCTATTCCAGCCATTGCTTATTGGTAGTGATGTATGGAAGGAGTTTGGATATAATTCGGTCGTTTACTTGGCAGCATTAACTGCCATTGATCCTGGATTACATGAGGCTGCTATGATTGATGGCGCAAATTGGTGGGATCGGGTGTTTCATGTGACGCTGCCAGGAATGCGTTCGGTAATTATCCTAATGGCCGCAATGGGCTTAGGAAATATTCTAAATGCAGGGTTTGACCAGGTATACAACTTATATACAGCACCTGTATATGATACCGGTGATATCATTGATACCTATGTATATCGTGTCGGTTTAAATGGTATGCAATACAGTTTTGGTACAGCAATAGGATTAATGAAATCTGCAATTGCATTTATGTTAATGATGACAGCGAATGGTTTGGCTAAGAAATATACGGATAGTAAGATATTCTAGAAAAGGAGTAAAAGATGAAAAGAAGCAATCTGATAGGTAAAATTGGCTATGTCATGATATATGTGATTGTTATTGCTTTGGGGTTACTCTGTCTTTTACCCTTATGGTACATTGTTGCAATTTCATTTTCAAGAGCCTCTGCAGTACAAGGTAATATGGTATCCTTGATACCAATTGGGTTTAATACTGTTACATATGAAGAGATCTTAACGGACCAGCAATATTGGCGTTCCTTCTTTATTTCAGTGGCCCGTGTCATACTTGCAGTTATTATTAATACCGTATTAACAGTTACCATGGCTTACCCACTTACTAAGAACAAATATCAATTTCGAGGCCGTAACATTTATATGAACATATTGATATTTGCAATGCTTTTTAATGGGGGTATGATCCCTACCTTCCTGGTAATTAAGAAATATCAATTGTTGAATACGATTTGGGCTCTTGTACTTCCAGGTGCAGTTCCAATCTTTAATGTAATCCTAATGATGAATTTCTTCTCAGGAATTCCAAAATCATTAGAAGAAGCAGCGGTGCTGGATGGAGCAAATCCATTGCAAGTATTAACAAGAGTATACATTCCATGCTCCGTTCCTGTATTAGCAACGGTTATGCTATTTAGTATAGTAGGAAGCTGGAATGACTTCTATAGTGGATTAATCTATATTACTCGAAGCAAAAATTATCCTTTGATGACCTATATTCAAAGCTTAACGATTAATATGCAAGAAATTATCAAGCACGGTACGGCAGAAGATATCATTCGTGCATCTCAGGTGTCAGAGCAAAACCTGAATGCTGCTAAGATTGTAGTTGCTGTAATACCACTAATGCTCATCTATCCTTTATTACAGAAGTACTTTATAACTGGTATCGTTGTAGGTTCCGTGAAGGAGTAATTGAATTAAATGATTTATGGGGCTTTTGCAAAATAGTAAATAAACTATGGTGCAAAAGCTCTTTTTTGCCTGTAGAAAATAATTGCATAAGATGTAGTGGGTTAAAACTCTTCTTTATTATCCATTTAATATAGATATGAGATATAATTTAAGAGAAAAGCCTTGTAAATTTATAAATTTATGTTTATAAAATAAATAAGGTTAGAAATTCTAATAATAAAGATAATTGACATATAATCATGAATATTATAAGTTTTATACCATAAAGCGTAACTGAGCAACAGCATTTTATAAAATTACAAGGAAAGAGGTAGCATATGAAGCTTGTTTACACTGGTAAAACCAAGGATGTTTATTTATTAGAAGATGGAAATTATCTATTGAAATTTAAGGATGATGTTACAGGTGTGGATGGAAAGTTTGATCCAGGTGCAAATTCCGTTGGATTAACGATTGAAGGTATTGGTAAGTCGGGACTTAAATTAACAAAAATGTTCTTTGAAAAGTTAAATGAGCGAGGAATTCCTACACATTATATCGATGCAGATCTTGATGCAGCTACTATGACGGTTAAACCAGCCACTGTATTTGGGGATGGACTTGAAGTAATCTGCCGCTTCCGTGCGGTAGGTAGTTTCCTACGTCGTTATGGAAAGTATGCCAAGGAAGGTCAACCTCTGGATGCTTTTGTGGAAGTGACACTTAAGGATGATGAGCGCCAAGATCCTCCGATCAGTGAGGATGCTCTTGCTATGCTTGGTATTTTATCGAGAGATGAATATGCAATATTGAAAGATCTTACGGTTAAGATCTCTAATATTGTAAAAGAGGAATTAGCGAAGAAAAATATAGAATTATATGATATAAAGCTTGAATTCGGACGCGTTGGAGAAGACAAACATATCGCTCTGATTGATGAAATTTCCGGTGGTAATATGCGAGCATATAAGGATGGAGAATATATTGAACCGCTACTTCTAGAAAAATTAATGCTTCAATAAACTCGTGTTGTTTAATGTTATAGTGATTCGGATAAGATTTTACCTGAGAATAAATGATATATATACGAAATGCCCTCTGTTAAGTTGACAGGGGGCTTATTTTTTGGAAACTGGCTTTTTTGTTAGACAATGTGCAAAAATGCACACTGATGTAATTTATAATAGACTCATAAATACATAGCATTAATTTTATCTAATTAGGAGGCCAGCAGATGATACAAACCAAGACTTTAATAAGATATATTACGGAGGAAGAATACCTTACAAAATTAATAAGTCGCTTGGAAAAGGGAGGGGATTTCATAACAGGGCAATGGCTTGTGCTTGATGAAAATGATGCATTATCCCAAAAATATTCTGGCATCGAACTATTTCGAAAAGATAAGAAGATCATTTTCACCATGTATGGAACCCCTATTTGCATTGCAGCGTATGCAGGGAACGTAAAGTTGGTAGATTATCTAATTCGCGAGGGCTTATTGGAGGATTGGCCTGAGAGCTATTTTCCAGAGAGTAATACATTCACAAATGATGATTTATTTGAACCGCAGATTTGTTGCACAATGATGACGGAGACAGATAAAACCTACAGTGAGTATAACGAACGTTTTCATAATATTTCTCCTATTAGCTTTACTCTTCCTGGTGGAAAGATCGAGTGCTTTAGATTGCTTTTGGAGGCTGGAGAAAAATGTGATTTTAGAAATAGAAACAATTTTAAACTTCTTGCATTCTGTCAGAACAAGATATTTTGGGAGTACTTGGTTGATTGTAATTTTCTGAATCAGTCCCTTCTTATGATGGCAGCAGAGTATGCCTTTCATTATCGAAATACTGAAACAGCGCTCTGGCTCCTTAAGCACTTTAACCTACTGAAAGATTTTGATAGATAAATTCATCAATAGAACGGAGGTATCCTATGTTCCCACCAAAAGGAAAGAAATATGTGAAATATAAAGAAAAGCCCATCCTATCTCTTATGATGCGGTTAATTATGAACAATAAGATGAATGCAGTTCATAAAATCTTAGAATTGAATGAGAGTTATTTCTACCCGGAAAGAAAGGCTGATTTTATAGATATCAATGGTTTTAATCGTTTCTTCAATAATGTAGTGAATTTCAAGGAAGAAACCTGCTATACCACAGCTGCCATTAATAAGAAAAACGGTGACATGTTACAACTGCTTATAGATTATGGTTTTGCATGTCAAATTATCAAGGAAATAGAGTATGAGCCTATCAGTGAAGAGGAAAATACAGAAGTTGACACTTATATACGAAGTAATCATATCTGGATTGATCCTGAGCATCCATTTACAACTGAGGATGATAAAATATTTGAAATATTGCTGCAAACAGTTACTAATCTAAACCAAACCTATGAAATATGTTGGAAAGATCGGAATGACCTCTGGCAATATAATGAAATGTCCTTGCTGAGCATGGCTCTATATTTTAATAAGATGGGCTTAGCAGAGGTCTTAGTTAGAAAAGGTGCAAGACTGGAATTTAATCTATATTCTGATCTACTTGATTATACTAAGGGATTTCTTCTTTCGAAAGGAACCTTCCTTCATTCAGCAATCATCAATGGATACCTTGATAGGAAAATCGAATCCTATGATACTTTATTGCAGCTATATGAATGGTCACCGATAGCAATAATTTTAAGAAAATGTGATTGGCAGCAGATTGATTGGTTAATTAATCACACGGAAGATAATCCGATTGGGATACGTGAAATTGCTAAAACAATGTATTGTTTAAGAAATAGTAACTTTCGCCAGTTCATAAAGAAATATCCGAAATTTATAAATTATTTAGAATGGAAAGATATCTGTAAGAATTCCAATGAAGCTGCCTTACAAATGTATCTACAAGAAAGAAAACCAAAGCTTAGTCAGAGGGATATCATGGATTTACTGGATTTCGATTTTCAGACAGCGAGATCCTTAAATGAGATATATCAATATGTCCTATCAAGAGAATTTCTCAGATGTGTGAAACTAGTACACAGCTATGCACCTGAACTATTCCAGATAGAAGAGGTTCAGAAGCAATTGTATAATACAGCATTATTTATAGAATGCATAAATAATGAAATGAAAAAATATTTCTACAATAGTAGCTATGGATTTATATTGAAGCATGAGTATAGGAAAGGTAATGTTAAAGCAGAAAATTTAATTCAATCGAAACAGGAGTCAAGTCTATTAAGTTTCTATGATGAGATCGCTGCTAATTTACCGGATGCAACTTTATTTATCCGGTGGTATTACACCAAGGGGAGAGCGCTTGATCTATATAGTAAAAAAGCAAGGGATGCTGTTAAGGTGATTAGGATGTGTCACAGAGCTCAGCAGAAGGAAAAGCCAAGGCTTCATCTTGCTCAAATATTTCAAGATGATGTAACAGTATCACAGATGGAACTTGCCGCTTTAATAGACCATTTTCAACTATTATCGGAGGAAGGAAAGCTTTCTAATTTATATAAAATGATTATTCAAAAGGATAGTATCCCTTTATTAAAGAGATTGCTTGCTGCATCAATACTCAAGAATAATGAGCTGAAGTTAATTACGGAATATGCTATTGAAATAGGGGCCGAAAAGCTAATTCCAATGCTTTTGCTTTATAAAATGAAGAAATCTTGTTAGGAGGATCGACTATGGTTCAGTTTAAAGATATTGCAATGCAAATAAAAAATCATAACAACATAGAGGAAATAATTAAAACGATAAGCTCTGATTTCGAATACTATAATTCGATATTAGAACTGGGGGAGATCACCATTGATTATAAGAAAATCATTACACGAACGACCTTTCTAGGCCTAGCTGCATTATACGGGAATACCAATGTATTAATAGGCTTTCTTCAGGCCGGTGTACCAGCAGATGGACTGGATCTTTTCCTCTATCGAAGCTCCTTGAATGAAAGGAGTAATTACCGGCTACCTAGTCAAAACGTACCTAATAATATGTTTCCTGCACCGTATCTTAAGCAGGATATAAAGTGTTGGAGTACAATGACAGAGGTGCTGGATCATTGTGATGAGCGGGTGATTTCCATACCGTGGTCAACACCTGTTCTTCTAGCCATTCTGGCTGAAAATGCAGAAGGTCTTAAGCTTCTGCTTGAACATGGAGCAACCTGTGATCTAAGATATCCTTATTATGCCAAAGCCCTAAGTCTATGTGAAGATAAGGCAGTAATGGATGTTTTGTTGCGGTATTCCGAAAGTCAAATGAGGGAAACGACTGCCGACCCTCTTATCATCTTTAACCTACCACTAGCTAAATATCTGTTTAACTTAGGAATAAGGCCGGATAAAAATATCATTCGTAAAATAATAAATCGTAATAAAGTTGCCACCAATTCATTTTTTGAAACCCAATATGAGATTACTGCTTCATCGAAAGGCTGGGAGGATTTCTATCGAAAACGTGCCGATGCATGTATTGATTTTTATCAATCAAAAGGTTATACGGATGAGGAGAAGACACAATTATGGGATATACTGGAGGATGATCAGTGGTAATACTTAGATGTATAATATTGACAACATAGCGAATAATTGGACAAAACGTTGAATTGTACCTATGATAATGATATTATTTTGATATATAGATATAAAAATCATCAAACATTATAAACAATATTAATTGATTAGAAAAATTTATGTTTGTATTTATTAATATGTAATCATTTATATAGTACAAATGAGGTGGGACATGGAAAAATTACTTGGTCTAGGGAGATTTGAACCAATATTCAAGGACAAGAAAAGAAACAAGATATTAGATGAGGACTTATTGAACATAATAAAACAAATTTATAAGCCAGTGAATGTAGATATTGAGAGTGATTTAGATTATGCACACGTATTTACTGACGGAAAAAAGAAAATTCGAGTTAAGATATCAAGTAAGCAAAAAAAACGTTCCTTTTGGTATGGATTTACAAGAAAGGAACTAGAGTACTTCGGAGATTTAAATTCAGACATTGTACTAATAAGATATGATGATAATGGCAGTGACATCTTCTATCGTATACTTGAGAAAGCGGAGTATAACAAGATTGAAGACTTAAAAAATATGCTTCCGAATGCAATGCAATTGGAGCAATCAAATAATAGTAATAATAAAGAATTAAACAGAATTGTTTGGTCACTAAATGATGATAGAAAACTGGAATCAGAGGGATATTGTTTCAGAAAACTAAATACAGAAGATGGAATAGTGAAAGGAAACGATTAATTGATGAGAATCAGCTGGTTAGAAGGAAACAAGGTATGGGAAGAATTTTTCTCTATACCTGAGGGCTATGAAACGATTGATTTGTTTTGGGCTACAACATTTGGATTGGATACAGCCATAATTTCAGATATTTTACTGAATATAGAATTGTCTGAAGAAAAAATAAAGTTTTCAGATTTCAATAATACGATACATAAAAATAGTATCCTACTTGATCTACTAGAAATTATTGAAAAAGGTAAACATAAAAAGGTACGAATTCACCGAGAAAATAAAGCCCATATCGAAAATCAGATGGAGCATCAGAATGTGAATGAGGCCTATAAAAAACTATGCGATCGTCTTGAGGTCGATTGTTGCTATCGTAGTAAATATAAAAATGGATATTTTCATCCAAAGGTATGGTTGGTGAAATTTTCTGGAAACAATACCCAAACCTATAAATATAGAATCATGATTTCTAGTAAGAATCTAACTTATTCTGGTCCCTTTAATGCAGGTATAATTTTTGAAAGTATATTTGATGGTGTAAATAAAGAGAAAACGGGAGTGAGATTAGCAAAATTTGTAGAATGGGTTGAAAATAAAGCGGAGGGTTCCAATTGCGAAAGTATGGTTGGAATTATAAAGGAGCTAAATGAGTTAGAATTTATACCAATTTGCGATGATGAAACGGATATAAAAATCAGCGATGTCGAATTCCATTTTCAATATGAGGGGAACAAAACAATAAAAGAGCAAATGCTAGAGGATTTTTCTCCCATCATTAACAAGAAAGATATATACAGGAAGTTAACCGTCTATTCTTCCGACATTTCCGTCAATTATAGTATGGAGGTTCCTTCCTTTGCCCTTCCGATCGAAGAGTGGGGACTAAATGAGAAATATGTTTGCGGAAATTCGCTGAGTTTTCTACGGGACTTTTTGGGAGCAGGAGGTATAATCGACCAGGGTGGCAAAATTGATCCTAATAGTATACAGCTTCCAAAGGATGCAAGGATGATTATTGCAACGCATCTTACTGACTTTACCATACCCCAACGGATTCATTGTAAAATATATCAAATGCAGTATCATTCGGAAAACAAAGTAAACCATAAGGTATGGCTAGGTTCTGCTAACTTCACCAAGGCAGGATTAACGAAGAATGTGGAGGCTATGGTTTCCTTTAGTTATAGCAGTAATAGTGCAACAGACCAATTATTATATTATTTTGCTAACAATATATATTCAATGCATGAGGTGGTTTTTAGTACAGAAGATATAAAATATAACGAAATAAATGAACTTGGTCGTGGAGTATCTGTTGAATGCAGTGAGGTTAGGAAGGGGCAGAATGGATATCAACTCAAGTTCCAATTGAAAATGATGAATCACGGGGAATTGCTTAATCAATATGATTTTAAGCTAAAATTACCATATAGTGATAAGTTTATCGAGAATATTCTATTTAAGGATGGAGAAGCGGAGGTGGAATTTTTAGATGTTTCTGAAGAGGAACTACCAATTTTTAATAAGGTGACGCTATTAATTAGAGAAAAGAATGCATTATTTTGCAACTATCATCCTTTTACAATCGAGTTTTACTTCCCTCTAGAGATAATAAGTGAACCTGCCAGTGATCGCTTATGTAAAAATTTGATTAGAAATTTTGAATTTAGATTACTTGATTGTATTCCAAGATGCAGTCAGAGGGGAGTGTATTCAGAGAAAGATTCTCCAAGGGATCGAGTTGCGAAGCTATTGGCATACCCTCGTAAAGTTGGTCAAGGAGATACGATTTATGATTCGATTATACGAAGAATAGACTATGTTATTTCCAGTAAGAAGGGGCTGAATGGGGAAACTAAATTTAAAGAGCAAATAGAAGAAATGGAGAGTTTTAAGAATTGGATAGAGAGTTTAAGAGAGGAAAGTAAAATATTATTTGTGAGGAAACAACCATGAGAAAAGGCGTGAAATGCTACTTAATTGCAGATGAGGTAGGACTTGGAAAAACCAGAATCGCTAAAGCTATTATTGACCATATGGCCTATAATGAAACATATATAAAATTTGGGGGGTTAAAGGTTATTTATATCGCATCAAACGAGAGAATAGCAAGGCAAAATTTATCAAAAGGTTCAGATTTCCATAAAACACCTGATATTGGTTTGGATAATCTAGCTATTTTTCAAAGAAAAACCGTAGAACATACCCTAGAGGTCTTGGGATTAAGAAAAATAGAGCAGTCCGACAAAGATGGGCTTTCAAAAGATTACAATGAAGATAATACTTTTCGGGATAGAATCCGATTATCTATGTTACATACCAGCAAAGAAATAGAGAAACTTAACAAGAAGCATCCCGACAGCTTGAATTTTTCAATCCTTGGATTATCTCCTGCAACTACTTTCACAAATTTGGGCAGCAAATGCGGAGATTCTAAGGAACGTGAAAATATTTCAAAGAAATATAAAGAATTAATTAAATATATTTCCGATGGGGATAACAGTGATGATATCCAGTTAGATAGTCTAAAGGCTTCCTTTGAACACGATTTTAATAAGATATCGGAAGCTATCATATCAGAGATAGAAATTTTTATGACTACATTTAAGAGCAAAATATTAGAATACAAGGGTCATAAATCACATATTAAAATAAATAATAGTATCATCCGAATGGAGAATGAAGTAATACATGATATATACAAACTAATTCAAAAATCCGTTCCGGAGGAATTAAAATATAAGGATTTCAAGAAGGAAGAAATTGATTTATATGATGAAAATAATCTGAGAAAGAAAATAATCGAAGAATTAGTGACTTCGAGTAGTATATTAAGAATAAACATAGATAACGAATTAATCAATCCTATACACTATTGGAATAAGTATAAGAAGGATCGTGGAAATCGAAGTATATTTAAAACGATGATAGATCTTTTTGATGAAAATGACTCGGAGGAAAAGAGATTTGAAATAGTAAAGGAAGAAATTTTCAAAAAACTTATTCAGTTTGAATGTGATTTATATGAGAAACTGATGAATGAGTATGAGAATGATAAGACTAATACGGAAATCAAGTCACGTTTTTCCTTTATATTTCAGAAAGCCCGGAAAAGGCTAAATGATATGAACATTCTTTGGTATAATCCGGATATTATCATCATGGATGAATTTCAAAGGTTTCGAGAGCTGTTGGACAAGGAGGAGAATAACAAAGGATATAAGCTCCTTGAAATGGTTGATACGATAAATAAGAATCGAGATAAACATGGACAACCTCAGGTTAAAATCCTGCTTTTATCGGCTACACCATATAAATTGCGTAAAAACGATTTGACAACATCGGATGATTTGGATGAATCAAATTTTTCTGATGAGGAACCGGAAGTTTCTGAGAATAATGCGCAAGATACAAAAAAGCTAGGACCGGATACGATTAAAAATAAAATTGACGATGAGGAAATTGAGTATGGTGAGGAAAATCCTTTTGATGATTTTACATCCTTGCTTCGCTTTATTAATCAATTAAATGGTAATGATGATGATTTTGGCGTTAATAATGTAGAGGATCAGTATAACAGTATCTTATGTAGAACCGAAAGAAGGGATTACTATACTCTGGAAGAGGCTTCCGATATATTTATACAAATAGATTTATCGTCTATAGCTTCGAAAGATGAATTAGATTTAATCAAGTATAAGGTAGATGAAATAAAACGATTGAAAGAAAACTTTCCCGGAGATCGAAATAGTTTTCATAGCCTGTATGATACCTATCATGAGGAGGCACCAGAATTTTATTTATTTGCATCAAGATATAGTTCCGTTGTAAAATCTAGCAATGAGTCAATCCTTGGTCTCGAAGAAGTGGAAAAAAGATTAAAAAATGTATCCAGTAAAGATTTGTTAATCAAAGAAAAGGACGGCCATCTGTTTATTGATCCTAGTGTGATAAAAGGCCACTTAAGAACAAGACTACTTATAGAAAATGCTCTGCCACAAGGGTTTGAATTAAGATTATGGTTAAGACCAACGAAAGATAGTGACGATGCCAACTGGCTTGGTAAAACCCTTTGTTTTACCCATTATGAGATGTCAACTCGGGCAGTAGCAGCCATCGTATCGGCAGTTGCCGAGCAAAGATTAAGAGATCTCTGTGAAAATGGTAGGATGGTATATAATGAAGAAAAGTATGAGCAGAATGATTCCTGTGTTCCGGAGCACCTAGAAGAGTATATTGGAGTTATTCTTCATCGTTTGTTTGGATATAAGGAAGAGGAGGATGTGAAAAAACTAAGTAATGCATTTACTTGCTTCTTCCAGGTACCTTATGCTGTTCTAGTAATGAGAGCCTTTACAGGCAAAGAGGCTGGAGAAATTAATGAGAAAGATTATGTAAGGTATTGCTACAAATATAAGCTTGAGGATGTATTAGGTGAATATTATGAATTATATAAAAAGAATAAAAAAGATAAAGAGGATAAAAAGATTCCATCCGAGTTCCTTAATAATTTATGTAAATTACTAAAGAGTTATAAACAAAGAACTAAAATAACCATCTTTCCGGATTTTATTGATGATAATAAGTATTCTTGTAGTATGGGAGAACGATATACTAAAGATAGAACAGACAGTAAATCACACGAATCAGATCATGAAGAAATGATCGAGAAGATATTTAATTCTCCTTTTTATCCATTTGTACTTGCGATTACATCTACCGGTCAGGAAGGGCTTAATTTGCAAAAGTATTGTAATCAGATTATGCATTGGAGCGTAGCCAGAGGAACAGATGCTTTTGAACAACGGGAAGGCAGAATTGACCGGCCGGATTCCTTAAGCAATCGACAAAAATTGATTGCCATGTGTAAAGATAAGGAAGTGGAGATAGAGGATTTATCTTGGGATGATATAAAGAAAAGAGTATCCGAGATGGTGACTGATTGTTCACTGGCAAAAGAAGCAGGCTTATATCCTACTTGGTATATACCTTCGATAGCAGGTGTAACTGACAAATTCAAAATCAGACGTATCATTCCGGTTGCTAAATACGATTCTAATACAATTGAGTATAGGACTTTATATCATGCTATAAATCAATATCCTTCATTTGGGATCAAGAAGGCTGAAGAAACTTTAAGTCCTTTTAAAAAAGAGTTAAATAATAACATAAATATTTAATAATCCCGAGAGGGCTGGATTAATAATACTCCAGCCCTTTTTCTAAATTCTTTTTTACCTTTTCTACCAGTTTCTGTGGTGCTACGGCATAGCTGCTGGCACAGTATTGGGTAAGCCAGAGGGCTACCCCCTCGATTGCTGCAGAAAAGCTTACACTGACCCAGCCTTTTTTTCGATGGGATTTACGAATCGTAATATTTAATCCGAAGCTATCGAGTAGTGTATTAATCATAGTTTCCTTACATTCAATTCTGATATGTTCGGGGATACCGGAATACATGATTACAGCAGTATTTTGATAAAGTTGTGGAGAGAAGGTATCATGTCCTACGGTTACATTTCTTTTAACCGATTCCGGTAGTGGATCACAGACCGAAATATTTCCTTCTTTATCATAATAAGAAGCAACATTCATGATACGGTCAATACGGTAAGAATAAGGTCTGTCTTTTATAACAGCAACCAGATAATAATAACCATTGGCCCACATAATTTGGTGAGGGGATACAATTTTAACGCTTTTCTGAACCAATTGCTTATCAATATTATAGGTACCATAGGTGATTTTTACTTTATAGTTCTCACGGATGGCCTGATTCAACTTATCAATATGATCAAAGAGATTGATATTGGTATCAACCGATAAGGAATCAATCTTTGGGGCGCAATTGGATTTTCCTAGCCGTGGATATTTACTACGCATCTCCGGAACCTGTAGCTCGTTTAATTTGTTAATCAGGTTAGAAGTTTGGTCGTGGGTAATATAGCTATATACCTCGACTGCGTCAGTCAACATCTTAATTTCAGCAGGTCTAAGGGCATTTTCAATATAATAATATTTTCTGTTTTTTTTATCTTCTAGTTGATCAAATATATTCTCACCATAACTGTTCACAATATGAAGTTTTAAGTTTAAGAAAGAGGAAAGCTTTGGGGATACCTCTAAGGAAGAAGCGATTGCGTTTAGGGTACGACTTACCGTGTGGGAGTCCAATGGAAGATCGATTTGCTTTAGCTTCTCGCAAATGTCGGAGATAGCCATAGGCTTGTCCTTTGATGAATAGGAGGAAAGAACCTTGATGATCGAGAGTAAATTAAGGCGAGTTCCTTCCTGATTTGTTTTCTTTTTTGATGGTAAGGATGGTGCGTTTAAAGTAGAAGATTTTGCTCTTCCCTTTGAAGGTTGATTTTGATTGTTATTTATAACAGGCATTTTAAATACCTCCGTGTAAATGTTTGTATTTACAATTATAAATCTTAAAAAAAAATACCACAAGTGCAAAAATGCACATAGATATGAGTTATTATAATCCCACAAGAAAGGGGCACATATTAAATATCGGAAAACATATGGAATAATGGCAAATTGATGATATTAAAGTGGAAATGGAATAGGAGGTTTAAAATATGACAATTAAAGAAGCAAAACAAGCTTTGAGTGAAATCATTATGATGTATTTACAAAAGGATGAAAAAGGTAATTATATGATACCGGAAAATCATCAAAGACCGGCAGCTTTAATCGGTCCGGCTGGAGTAGGGAAGACAGAAGCAGTAAGGCAGGTTGCAAGGGAATTGAAGATAGGTTTTCTTAGTTACTCCATTACCCATCAAACAAGGCAATCAGCAGTAGGACTTCCTATAATAAAGGAAAGAGAGTTTTGTGGAAGAAAATATCAGATTACGGAATACACAATGTCTGAGATCATTGCAGATGTATATAAGCGGATTGAAGAAGGGGAAAGGGAGGGAATCTTATTTCTAGATGAATTTAATTGTGCCAGTGAGACCCTCGCCCCCGCCATGCTTCAATTCTTGCAGAATAAAACCTTTGGTAACCATAAGTTACCGAAGGGATGGATTATCGTAGTAGCAGGGAACCCTGCAGAGTATAACAAAAGTGTAAAAGAGATCGATACTGTCACACAGGACAGACTTCGTAACCTCTCAGTCAAGGAGGATTTGGAGTGCTGGGAGGAATATGCAGCGCAAAAGGGAATGCATTCCTTGATATTAACCTATTTACAGCAAAGCCCAAAGGATTTCTATGTATTTGAAAAAACGAAAGCTGGACGTGATATTGTTACTCCGAGAGCATGGGAAGACCTGTCTGTAACATTAAAATCCTACGAACATCTGGGCTTTGAAGTAAGGGAGAATATAATTGCACAAGTAATACAATGTAAAAGGATAGTTCGTAGTTTTATGAATTGTTATCAGCTATATCGGACGATTGCTCAAAATGGAGAAATCGAAGAAATCCTTGCGGGAAAAAATCTAGACACCCATGCCCGAAGATACAGCAGTAAGGATTTCAATGAAAAATGGGCCATAGTAACAGTATTAATTGACCGATCCGTAGCACTGGCAGAAAAGATGGACAAGGATGAAAGTAGCAAAAATAAAAATTATGAACTTATAAATAGGAGGATAACCAATTGTCTTAGCTTCCTGCAACTTGCATTTGGAAAAGGCCCTGAAACGGAAGTCTATATGAATCATCTAATCAAAAATAAAAATCTTGCTACCGTTTTATTACATTGTGATAATCCGACTTACGAAAAGCTTTGCGAGGGAATGCTTTTTGATAATACGGAAGCATTGATTAAAAGAGAAATCAAAAAAGTAATATAGTGTTTTTCGTTTGCATTTATAAAGTATAAATTCTAGAAACGATGTTAGCCAAGATGACAAAATGGTAAATCAGGAGGTAAGGGGTATGAAGGATATGGAAAATAGCTATCAAGAGGTAGCATTAAAAATTCATAAAGATGAAGAACAAGTCTGTACTAGATATCTCAGCCATAAGGTAGCACTTGGTGCAAAGCATATGGATCATTTGATCGAAGCAGTGGAACTACCGCTCAATAGAGATAATAATAGGGTAATTATCATATCGGATACAAAAGCATACGGATATCAGGCGGCAAGTTATCTTCTTGTAAAATCGCAGAATATAGAGACAGGTCAGTCGGACCATCCTTTTGAATTTGATTACGATGAAGAGGACTATGATGATATCTATGAAGAATTTATGGATGAATATGGTGAAATTGGCGATTCTGAGACATCTGTCTATAGTAGATCAATGGATATGATAATTGCGAATACTGAGATATGGGATCCTAAATTAGAAGAGCTAAGCACTCCAAATGTAATTTCAATGCAGAGGCAAGCTAGTAATTTAAATCTTGTGAAACATGCAGTGAATTTATTACTTTATTGTAGTCGAAGAGATCAGGATCAGGAAAAGCTTATGGAAGAGATTGAAAACCATCTGGAGCAGTTTCATAATCTTTTTCTAATGCTACCCTCAGATTCGGTCAGTGAAAATTTTGTTGAGCGACTGGTGTTTGAGCATGATTTTTCCCTTATTCATGTAAAAGAACCATCGCTTGCTCAGTTAGTAAAGGTTTTCCATGACTTGACTGAGAAATATGGATTAGAAGTGGCAAAAAAAGCAGATATAAGAAGTATATTGCAAGAATTGAAAAATTATAGAAAACATTTATTTTGGGAGAAGGATATAGAAAAGCTAATCTGCAATACTGCGAAGAAAGTCAAAGGAAGGGTAGCTTGTGAGAAGGATTTCTCCTTATATTATTACAGGGGAGGCCAAGGAGTGCCTGGAGAAATAAAGTTAAATAAGATGATTGGTCAAAATGAGGTAAAAAATCAAATTTTACGTATGGTGAAAAGTGCAAGATTGGCTAGGCTTCAGCAGGAGAAATACGGACAAAAAACAGCAATCTATAAGCATATGGCCTTTGAAGGAGCTCCGGGCACCGGCAAAACACAGATTGCAAGAATAACGGCTCAGATTTTCCATGAACATGGGCTTAGTAATGGTATCTTTGTAGAGGCAGGTAGAAGTGATCTTATAGCCGGATACCTAGGACAGACTGCAATCAAAATAGCAAAGCTCTTTGATCGAGCCAAGGGAGGGGTTATCTTTATAGATGAAGCCGGCTCCTTAGTGCAAAACAATCAGGATATCTATACGAAAGAGGCGATTACTACCCTGATCCGTTATATGGAGAATAACCCGGACACGACAGTAATATTTGCCACATACAATGATGAAATGGAACGTTTACTTGATTCTGATCGGGGTTTTCGATCAAGGATTGCTAAGATCGTTGAATTCCAGTCCTACACCGATGAAGAATTGTGGGAAATCCTAAAATTAATGGCTGCAAATCAACATTATTCAATAGATCAAAATTCTAGAGAAATTGTTTTAAGGTACATAGAAACCTTAAAAATGAGTAAAAAAGAGGAGTTTGGAAATGCCCGGGAAATGAGAAAACTCCTGCAGATGGCACAGGAGGAAATGGCATTAAGACTCTTTTCAGATAGAAGGAAGTCTATAAAGGAAGAAATTACGAGTGATGACATTAAAAAAGCAGTGAACATTCTGATTAAGAGAATCCCAAAGAAGCGCCAGGCAATCGGTTTTTCTATAACACCGAGCCGATCGGAATATGCAAGGATGTAACTTGGAGAAAGGAAATCGAACATGGATAAAGTAAATGATGTTAGTAGGAAAGAAAAGCTGTCGGAAGAGATTATTCATTATATTCGAAAAAGGCTGTCTGCTAAGATGAACTATCTAATACCGATATTATATTATCTGACTCTGTTTCCTGTAGAGGAAGCAGAGCCCTTAGCAACAGATGGAAAGTATCTATTTTATAACCCTCAATACGTAATTCAGACATATAAAAACTATCCTCAGAAACTACAGGTTGAGTATATGCATATCTTAGGTCATTGTATTCTGGGGCATGTAGGCAAAAGGAATGGAACCCATGAAAAAATATATGATGCCGCAACGGATTATGCTGTAACGAGATTTATCAGTAATATGGGGATGAAAGGTATCAAGGAAAGGACGAATTTCAATGAGGTTACGGATAAGAGATTTGTTGATACTATATTAAAACATAAGGGGACTACGGGATTTTATGATTATCTATGTCATAACCCAAAACTTTGTAAGGAAGTTTTGTTAATGGATAAGAAGCTCCATAAGGACAATCATAATTATTGGAATAGGCTGCATCCGGAATTAGCCAAAAAGCTTAAGACAGATGGCCGATGGAAAAATGGTGGGCATAGCATTGGCCAATGGTATAAACAGTATCAGCAGGATATCATTAATTCCTGGGCAAAGCTGATGAACATGGCTGAATACATGGGAAGGACGGATGTGAACAATCCTGTTTGGGGTAGGCATGCAGGAAGGATTGCTAGGGAATTTATCATGTCTTCAGAAAATGATATTAGTTACAAGGATTTTCTACGAAGATTTATGGTACTTCAGGAAAAGCAAAAGATAAATCCAGATAGTTTCGATTATACCTGGTATACTATAGGGATACAGCAATACAAAAATATTCCTCTGATAGAGCCTCTTGAAGCTTGCGAGGACAGGGTTGTGGATGATTTAATTATCGCCCTAGACACCTCGGGCTCCTGTATCAATATAATGAATCGTTTTTTAAGAGAAACCTATAATATCTTATCCGATATGGAAATTGATAAAAATGTGAATATACGAATCCTACAATGTGATACAAGGATCCGCGATGATAGGGTAATTCATAAGTCGGAGGATTTACCAAACTTTGAACTAGGATTTAAGGTAAAAGGCTTTGGAGGAACAAGTTTTATACCTGTATTTAAACATATCGATGAGCTTCAAAAAAAAGGTGAAATCAAACGGGTTAGAGGACTTTTATATTTTTCTGATGGATACGGTGATTTTCCTGAGAAACCATCGGAATATGAGACGGTATTTATATTTCCTCCAAATCAATATATTAATATGGAGATTCCGAAATGGGTCACAAAAATTAAACTGACAGAAGAAGATATGGAGTACAATGTATAAAGGGAAGAGGAAGTTTGTATGTTGAAAGCGATGTATACATCCAATAAAGTCTTCATGGGTCTCTTAATCATACTGTTAGTTTTGGTATCTGTCATCGTTGTAATAACTGCCACTAGTAATGAAGTTACTCGGGCAAAATGTGCTTATAATAATTTCCTTAAGAATAATAAATATGAGGAATACTTTACGTTTATAGATATCAAGGATATAAATTTTTGTGTTCTAGATTTGGATCAAGACGGCCTTGAAGAATTAATTGTAGCGAATGTAGATTTCGACGGTTGGATTACATTTGTAGTATTCCAATATATAGGTGGTAAAGTTAACATAGCATCGGATGAGATCTACTGTTTAGGTTCCCCTCGTTATAACAATAGTAATAAAGAGTTAATCTATATGCCGTTTCGAGAAGAAAATTTTTATGTAAATAAATTTGAAAATGGTGAGTTGAAGCTTATTTCTAGATTCTATTCCTATAGATTATATACAGATCTTAGTGGAAATAACATATATGAAAGGGGATTAATAAGATTTACTGGTAATGAGGGGAAACATACATACATCACTGAAGAAGAATATAATTCTTATTATAATAAACATCTTCATGAAGCTATTTCAATAGAAATATTTAAAAATACAAAACAGAATCGTAAGTTGTATTTAAAGTGACTAGATAAAAAAGATTGGTAACTCAGCTATGAAATGAGTTTAACCAATCTTTTTTTAACCAATCAAAGGTTATAGTTATTTAATTTGAGAATTAGTGTTATACAGTTCCATCATGGCTAATTTAAAGCAACCTAAAATAGCTTGATTGTCATCTAGAGAAGCGGGAACAATGTAATTATCGATGTCTTGAATTTCAGGTGTCTTAATATAACCATTAAGCATACTTTTCACATTAGATCGAATTAGTGGAAAGAGCTGCTTTTGATGCATTACTCCTCCGCCTAAAACAATTCTATGAGGCATCAAAGTAACGATGTAATTTATTATTGCATGAGCAATATAATATGCTTCAATTTCCCACACTAATTTTTCATCAGCTAATTCATATGCCTTCCTTTTCCAACGTGCCTCGATAGAAGTACCTGATGCCAAACCTTCAAAACAATTTTCGTGATAGGAACAAACACTCTTTCCATGATCTAATGGATGCCTTTTCAGCATTATATGGCCAGCTTCTGGATGCAACATTCCATGAAGCAAACTTCCATCATGATAAAATCCAACACCAATACCAGTTCCAACAGTTATATAAATACTACTGAGTACATCTCTCGTACATCCATAGGTTGCTTCCCCGAGAGCAGCGCCATTTACATCAGTATCAAAGCCGATGGGTACATTAAAAGCTTCTTGTATTGTCCCAACGATATTGTAATTAGCCCATTGTAATTTTGGAGTAGTAGTGATGTAACCATATGTAGCTGAATTACGATTTAAGTCAATAGGTCCAAAAGAACAGATACCAAATGCATCTATTTTTTTATCTTTAAAGAAATTTATGATATTTGGCATGGTTTCATCTGGAGAAGTTGTTTTGATAATAGTTTTATCAATAATAACACCCTTCTCATCGCCTATTGCACAAACCATTTTGGTGCCGCCAGCTTCTAAAGCCCCTAATATCATTACAATCCTCCTTGTGTATAATGCTGTGTTGTTTATTCGATTGGATATATTTTAAGTTCAATATCTCCTTCTGTTCTGATCTTTGTGTAAGGACTATCTGGATATACAACTAGAGTAAGTGTATTAAGTCCATCATCTGCAAATACTTCTAATATCGAGACATCAAATATGATATCTATTTCATATTTGCCTTTTCTAAAACGTCTTGATTTTGCTTTACAATATTCGGACATAGAAAATTGTTCATGAAAATCAATTGCTCCGCCATTTGAACGATCTACATATATATAATTATCTTCATCGACACCAATTATCAATTGTTGTTTCTTTTCGTTTTCCAAAATTATTGAACTTACGCCTTCACCTGATATACTTAGGCCAAATGTTTCATATCCTAATTCGGCGTTGTTATCTAACTCCTGGGCATTGGATTTGAATGGTTCAATTCCAACTGGAGAATTGGATAAACGATAACCCTTATCAGTTTTTAAAAGAGATAATTTTCTAGCGATCGTCATTTGCCCACAATAATCATTCGTTGGTGTTTTTGGTGCATAACCCCAGTTTAAAGCCCATCCCATAAAAATGGTATCATTACTATTATGGAAAGTAACACCGGCATAATTATCAAAACCATGGTCTACTAATAAAGGTTCTTGTAGAGGCTCATTGCATATAAAAGTATCTCCATTAAAATCGCCAATAAAGTATTGAGTAACCGCTTTGCCGTAAGATATATCAGTTCCCATACTTACGAGTAATACCCATTTTACTCCCTCTTCCGTATCGAAAGGAAATAAATCTGGGCATTCCCAAACACCTGGGATTAATTCTTTGCTAGATTTAAATTCGCCTGTTTTCTTCCATTCTTTCAAATTTTCAGAAGAATAAAAATGTACTCGATCTCCAGCTGCTAGGACTAAACTCCAACAATTCTTAATTGAGTTCCAGAACATTTTGGGATCACGAAAGTCCGATATTCCTGGATTGGTGATAACCGGGTTACCATCAAATTTTTCAAAATGTATACCATCCGTACTAAATGCAATACTTTGCTGCTCACATTCTCCATGGCTTGTGTACATAGCTATAATAGGCGGCTTGTTTTTTGTCCCGAACCCGGAACTATTATCTTTGTCATAAACACAGCTACCAGAAAAAATATATCCTAATTCATCTGGATAAAGAGCAATTGGTTTATGACTCCAATGCAAAAGATCTGTAGATGTGGCGTGTCCCCAATGCATTGGACCCCAAACTGTATCATCTGGATAATGTTGATAGAAAAGATGGTAGATGCCATCTACATAGATCATACCGTTTGGATCATTCATCCATGCTTTGTTCGGTGTGAAATGTACTTTTGGCCTAAAGTTACGAATTCCGATTGTACTCAATATTAACACTCCTTTATATAATTTTATAATACTACACAATGTTATGCTAAGAATTAACTGTGTTAATACATAATTCGCTAAAATATAGCTAAAATATTGATAAATTAGCTATATGCTAGGTATATATGGTAGAACATTACATGATAAATCTTAACATATTTAATATAAAAAGTAAATTACATTTAAAATAATATTTGATTATCGGTGAAAAATCAA
>JAAYQP010000250.1 GCA_012519195.1 Clostridiales bacterium
ACAAAACAGAGAGGATTTCCTTATGTTTTGGGCACTTTCTAAAAGTTGTTTATAACAAATCCTGTAAAAAGAGGGATTGTGGATAAAAGTACGGAAACTCAAGAAAGTGAATTATTGACAATATCGCATTGCCTATGGTATGATTATATAAATGTTTTGAAAGGGAATGTTTTATGTTAATTGTATTTGTTATGGAGAGTACAACAAAATAGTTGTAAAGCAATTGTCACATCGCTTTGACTAGATGCACTGTAAATGAGCAATCCACATTTCAAAAAAGCTTTGATATTTTTGTGCTTTGATATATTTGTGGTCTAGTTCATTTTCTTTGTGTTGTCTTGTGACAAGGTATCCCATAACAGATAATATATATAGGTCTATTTCGCGAGCAATCTGCAGCCAATGGAACAATTATCTGATGTGATATTGTTTTGAGGCTGTTTTTTGTACTCTCTTTTATGGCGCAATCAATTATTTATCTTTAGGAGTGGACTTATATAATGAATAAAACATTTAATAAATTAGAATTTGACGTGATTTTAGATAGACTGGAAAGCTATTGTTTTACTGATAAAGCCAAGAAGCAGTGTAAGGATTTAACACCTTATCTTTCAGAAATTGAATTATCCGTTCATTTACGCGATACCACAGAAGCAAGAAAAATATTGGATGAGATCGGAACACCTCCTCTAGTCTCTATGAAGGATCTAGATAAACTTCTAATTACAGCTAATCAAGGGGGACTACTATTTCCAGATCAGATTGAATATTTAGGGAGTATTCTAACCGCATGCAAGAGAATGATTGACTTTCTTAACCGTTGCAAAAGAATCAATGTAGGTTTAGCTTATTACGTAGAAAACCTAGACCCCATGGAAGATCTCCGAGAAGAAATTTTAAGAAGTATCCGAAATGGCAAAGTTGATGATTATGCTAGCAACGAATTAAGAGATATACGAAGAAGCATCCTTAATCTTGAATCCAAAATAAAGGATAAAGCAGAAGGACTTCTAAAGAGCAACAAAGAATGCTATTCCGATTCCTTTATTTCAAATCGGAACGGACATATCTGCCTTCCTGTAAAAAAGGAATATAAATTCAGAATTTCAGGAACTGTGATTGATAAGTCCTCATCAGGTTCCACACTATTTATTGAACCAACGGCGATAACTAATATGACATCTGAGCTATCTTCATTAAAATTAGAGGAAGAAAATGAAGTACGTAAAATTCTATATACTTTAACAACGCTAATTGCTGATTGTTCCTCCAGAATTGAACAGAATGCAGGAGTAATAGAAAAGCTAGATTTCATTTTTGCTAAAGGAAGGCTTAGTGCTGAATTAGATGCAATACCTCCAACCATGAATACAAAAAGGTATCTTTATATTAAGAATGGTATAAATCCTCTTATGAATAAAGATACCTGCGTTCCATTAAATATTCGGATTGACAAACATCGTGGGATTGTAATAACCGGTCCAAATACAGGAGGTAAAACGGTAGCCATAAAAACGGTGGGGCTCTTAAGTCTTATGGCTCAGAGCGGACTTCATATCCCTTGTGAGGAAGCGGATATCTGCATGAATAGCCAAGTATTGTGCGATATTGGGGATGGACAAAATATTTCTGAAAACCTGTCAACATTTTCGGCCCATATTACAAATATTCTAAATATACTAAATAATGTTGACTCTGATAGCCTTGTTATTTTAGATGAACTAGGTTCTGGTACGGATCCTACAAGGTATATGCAGATAAAGTAGATAGTATTATCAATGCTAGGATGACATTTGACCGGGAAACCCTAAAACCACTTAACCAGCTCGAACTAGGGAAAGCTGGTGAAAGCTGCGCTCTCTATATCGCCAAAAAATTAGGCATGCCAGATCACATAATACTACGGGCAGGGAAAGAAGCATATGGAGATAATGCAATCTATGAAATGAGCTTTCTGAACAATGATAGGACTGATCTTGATCATAGTAAACAGAACAAGGTTTCAAGCAAATCATCGAATAAAATTATTAAAAAGAGTAAGGTCAAAAAGACCTCAAAGCGAGCAGAAAGTTTTCAACTAGGAGATTGCGTAATTGTATATCCTGATAAAAAATTGGGAATCGTATGTAAAAAATCGAACCAAAACGGTGATATATTAGTCCAGATTAAAAAGAAAAAGATTCTTATCAACCACAAACGGTTAAAACTTCATGTACCTGCTAACCAGCTATATCCAGAGGATTATGATTTTTCTATTATTTTTGACACTGTTGCAAACAGAAAGGCAAGACTCAAAATGCAGAAAGGTCATCAACCGAATCTGGAGATAAAGATTGAGAAGGAACATGCAGAATATTAAGTGAAACATATGAAGCTACTTATAGTAATCAACCGGGCATATCATTAGCATGTACTCTTTAAGTATAGCAAACCAGCATATGTAAGAGCTGTTTCTCAAGTAAATATACTCAGAAACAGCTCTACTTTTATCTTAATCGATTAAATTAATAATTAGGCTCGTATAACTAAGTCTCTTATTCAACGATACCACCATGAAAATAGCATTCGTAAATTTTTTGTCCGAGATATTTGATTTCCTCATAGCCTTGATACCATTCCATATCACCGTTCACTTTACAAGTATAGGTATACTCTCCATCTTCAAAGTATTCTGGACCTCTATAGGGCATATTTTCTGAAGCATGATACAATGCAGCTTTCAAAAAATCACCACTAAAATTATTGCCTATGACACGGCCACTATAATTCATAGCCCAGAGAGGAATATCATTCCTCCATACCGCTTCTTCCCCTGAAAAATACGCGCTACCTAAGTAAGTGTCAATATACTTCAAATCATTTTCTTCATATACATAATCGTGTGAATTCGGCCTTGAAGCAATCGACTCTTTCCCTTTGCCCGCATATGTATTTCTCTTGGCTCTGATTAGAAACTCAATTAGTTCTCTTTGCATATATTGATCCTCCTTTATTAAGTATTTTTTATTTTACTTTACCTATCATTATACGAAAACCATATTACTACATTCATATTATAAGAACAGATAATTCGACCAGTTCATGAAACCATGGAATATTGTTGGGGCATAGATTGCATTATATTTTCGATATAAGAAATCAAACACCATATGCCAAGCAAAAGTAAAGACCAAGGTAATCCAATTCATTTGCACATAGGCTACCAGTTCCATATTGGCATATCCCATCTGGAAGGGTATATGCATCAACATAAAGAAGAGTGCCCCTAGTATTCTAGCAATCATCGGCCTTTTTACTAGGCCATATAGTCTTGTCTGTATGTAACCTCGAAATATAATTTCTTCAACAAGTGAAATCACTACCATATAATAGACTAGATTGATAATGATATTCTGTAGGGGCGCAAATGTGCGTCCTTGGATAAGATTCAAAAGGATATTAAATGCTACGATAAGCAAACCTAAAATACTACCTGTAATGATCGATTTCACCACATTATTTTTATTAAAACCAATTGATGATATCTTCTCTTTTCTAACGAATACAAGGGATACACATAAAATTGCTAATATGATATTAACAATCGTACCTATGTAGACTCCTTCCCTAGCGTATAGCTGTCCCATTAAATAATATAGGACCATCAATAGAAGCCAAATAGTAACAGCCATATAACCGTCTTTTTTCTTGTATTCTGCGATTTGTTCCTGATAGGTATCTTCCGTTTTCCAAATATCTCTTAGCATAGCTTTTATCCTTTCATTTTCCCATTGGCTCATCAAGTTCATTTAATCTATATTCCAATTGGCAATCGCACGGTTCAGCAGCAACTAATTCCTCATTATATACCTCTGCTTCAACACAACCCAATGCTCTATAAAAGGCCTGGGTCTCTTGAGATGAATGCGCAGATATATATAGCTTTAGAGCCCCTAACTCTTTTGCTTTCCTCGCTGCTTGATAAAATAGGTTTTTGCCTAATCCCCTACCACGATATTCCTGTGAAATATGTAAAGAAGAAAGTTGTAGATACTCATTTTTAGGGCCGAAAAACTCGTTTTCAACAGAAGCAAAACCAATCAGTACATTATGATCGTATGCACCTAATACACAGCCTCCTGTTTTTATTGTATTAATTAAGCATTTAATTAAAAATCTGTATTCTGCAGGGCCCCATTGTTCTGTAAATGCGAGATCTTTTAAAATCCATTGACCATTTTCCTTACGCCAGCATTTCGTCACTTCTTGGTATCGATTAAAGTTTGCAAATAATGTTTCTGTGAGATCTGTTTCATTCAATTGATGATAGTTTATTGTCTTCATTTGCGTCTCCCTTATATATAAACTGAATTTCAAAATTCCTTATCTTAAGATAGTTACATGAACGGTATTCAACCCAAAAGCTTTTAAAATAAGGTTCTATAATAAATGTTGGATCTATGTCAATACTTTGGACAATAATTTAGG
>JAAYQP010000251.1 GCA_012519195.1 Clostridiales bacterium
ATAAAGTTATCTTTCGAATTCTTTCTACATAATGGTGGAAATCAGATAGAACATGGTTTAGTATCTTACTTCCAGACGCCATATAGATTAATTCATGGAATTTATTATCTAGTTCTACCAGTTGTTCGTGATGGCTTCTACGTGCATGAAATTCGGATAAATAAAGTATTTCATCCAAAGCTTCAATCTGTGCATTGGTTATATGTTCACAGGCCCATCTTGCACATAGACCCTCCAGATAGGATCGAATGGCATAGATATCCTGGATATCCTTCCTTGTAATCCCACTTACATAGGCACCCTTATTGGGAATAATCGTAACCAAGCCCTCCAGTTCCAGTTGCCTCAAGGCCTCTCGAACCGGGGTACGACTGACACCCAGCTCCTGACCTAGGGTATTCTCCTTTAATTCCTCATTTTCTTTATAAACTCCGGCAAGAATATCTTCCCTGATCTTGTTAAATACACGGCCACGTAAGGAATACTTATCTACTATCTCCTTATGAAGATTAAACTCTTCCAAGAATCTTCTTCCTCCTTTTAAAGTACCCCTAGGAAAATTTTTATAATGATAATTATTAATTTATTTTAATTTTTCAATAGTCTCCATGAGATAATCTGCAAATTGTGCACTGGTTGCTCCAGTATCTCTACCAGTCATCACTAATTTCTTTTCTGTAACCGTACAGATATCCAATGCTCGATATAGTTTATCTGCTCGATCCGCATAGCCGATATGACTCAGTAACATAGCGCCAGCGCGAATGATACTGGACGGATCCGCATATTGATCTCTACCTTCTTGAACCATACGGGGTGCAGAACCATGGATTGCTTCAAACATGGCATATCTCTTTCCAATATTCGCACTACCAGCGGTACCTACACCACCCTGGAATTCAGCAGCTTCATCAGTAAGGATATCACCATAGAGATTCGGGAGCACCAGTACTTGGAAGTCTTTTCTTCTTTTCTCATCAACAAGCTTTGCTGTCATGATATCAATATACCAATCATCTGCAGTAATATCAGGATAGTCCTTTGCAATTTTATAGAAGATATCTAAGAATTTACCGTCTGTGGTCTTAATGATATTTGCCTTTGTTACAGCGGTAACCCTAGTTTTACCGTTTGCTTTCGCAAATTCAAAAGCTGCACGAATGATACGATCCGTTCCCTGCGTAGTAACTACCGTAAAATCTACACC
Source organism: Clostridiales bacterium (assembly GCA_012519195.1). Taxonomy (GTDB): domain Bacteria; phylum Bacillota; class Clostridia; order Lachnospirales; family Lachnospiraceae; genus Mobilitalea. The sequence goes on from JAAYQP010000251.1 coordinate 1,208, forward strand.
TAAATCATCCGTTACGTTGACACCCTTGCTTCCTACAGCATAGGCACCCTCGGTATTTTCACGATAGAAAGTCCAATCGATTCCCTGCTCTGGAATCCGAACTGGTCTTACGTTAGCGAATAAATCCAACTCTTTTCTCATCGCTACATTTGCACTTTCTACGTTAGGCCATGGATCTCCCTTTCTCGGAGTTGTCGTAGGGCCTTTCAGGATAACATGACATTTCTTAATTTCTTCTAATACAGCAGGTGGTATCGCTGCATTTTCTTCTGCTCTTCTTTCAATCGTTAAACCATCAATTGTTCGGAATGTAACCTTCCCTGATTTAACTTCATCTTTTAATAAATATTCTAAAACTCTCTGCGCTTGTGCTGTTATAGCAGGTCCGATACCATCGCCACCACATACACCGATAACAATCTGTTCCAGAGATTTATAATCAATGAAATCTCCCTGTTTCTTCATTTCTTCGACTCTTTGTAACTGTTCCAGAAGTAACTGGCCAAATTTCTCTTTTGCTGCTTCAATTTTCTCAGTTGCTATCATATTAACCTCCTGTATCATTTACTAATCTGATTGATATGACAAAGCAAAAATCATCTTTTGCTTTGGCAAAAAGTTGTTATTTACCATTGTATGTCTTTCCTTTGGACTTGTCAATTCTTTAAGTGCCTTGACAAGGAATGGTATAATTGTATGAAGCCTTCATTTATCAACTACATAGAAAAATACAATGATTCCTATGATTTTTTTAAGCTTAAGTTCAATTCTCTTAGGATATCACAAACCAAGGTATCTAATTCCGCATCGGTAATTACGGTAATTCGGCCATTCTCATATTCTTGATCCACCCAATCCTTCACCTTTATAACTACCACATGATTCTTATCCACTAACTCATCATTCTTTAGTTTATAATAAGAATTGATCCAATGGGCGATACCAGCAAGTCCTGAGGTATTCGATACTGCTACACGAACCGGGCGGTTTAAGAACTTTTCCGTATCAAAAATATTATAGATCTCCTCATTCTTTAATAAACCATCTGCATGGATTCCTGCACGAGTAATATTAAAATTATTTCCGACAAAGGGGGTTCTTGACGGTATATGATAGCCGATTTCCTTTTCATAATACTCTGCCAGTTCTGTTATTATTGTCGTATCCATTCCATCCAAGGTGCCTTTTAATTGTGCGTATTCAAAGACCATAGCTTCTAGCGGTGTATTACCGGTCCGCTCTCCGATACCAAAAAGTGAACAATTGACACCTGCTGCCCCATACAGCCATGCTGTTGTAGAATTGGTTACTGCCTTATAAAAGTCATTATGTCCATGCCACTCTAACCATGCGGAAGGTACCTCAGCATGGGTTAGAATTCCGTAGATAATACCTTGGACAGAACGGGGAATTACGGCTCCAGAGAAATTAACGCCATACCCCATGGTATCGCAAGCACGAATTTTTACCGGTATCCCATATACCTTACTAAGTTTCATTAGCTCTCTACAGAAAGGAATGACAAATCCGTGGATATCGGAACGGGTAATATCCTCCAGATGACATCTTGGTGAAACACCGGTTTCAAGGCACTCTCTGATAACAGACAAATAGTGGTTCAAAGCCTCCCGGCGGGTCATCTTCAATTTATAGAAGATATGATAATCCGAGCAGCTAACCAGAATTCCGGTTTCCTTCAGGCCAATTTCCTTAACAAGTTCAAAATCTTTTTTACTTGCACGAATCCAGGAAGTAATCTCAGGGAACTGGTATCCTCGCTCCATGCATTTGTAAACCGCATCTCGATCTTTCTTACTATATAGAAAAAATTCGCACTGACGGATAATCCCTTTTGGACCGCCTAAGCGATGAAGATAATCATACATAGTCACAATCTGCTCTGTTGTATAGGGTGCTCGTGATTGCTGCCCATCCCGGAAAGTCGTATCTGTGATAAAGATTTCATCCGGCATATTATGGGGTACAATACGATCATTAAAGGCTATCTTAGGGATCTCGTCATAGGGAAATAAATTACGGAATGTATTCGGTTCCTCAACGTCTACAAGAGGGTAAATGGGCTCTTCCAATTGAAGTAAGTTATTCTTGGGATTAATAAATACTTTTCTCTGATCCATAGCTTCTTCTCCATCTTTTTTAAAATTTGTTCTATTGTATACAATTATACATGTATTGTCAATCCTAATTTAACCTTATTTCTCACCATATCACAAGATCCTAATCTCATAATTATATGCAAATTTCTTCGATCCCGATCATCCTTCCTTGATTAACAGAGATATTTTGAATGGTTCCAGCTGCACAATCCCAAACTCAAACCGAAGGAAATGATAAGGGAGGTCTTAAAACTATTTACTTGTAAGGTTCTACTATCCTGTAATTCTACGATTTCTATTTGATGTCCCGCCTCGGTCCTTTCATTTACCCCTGCAGTTAATAGAAGAAAAAATAGAACAAGTACAATCCACCCAAGCTTTATGTAACTTTTCACTTTTTGTTTGATCATCCTAGCAATCATCCTTTTACAATTTTTACCATTATTATACCAGCATGTAGCTTGATATCAAGAGTAAATTGTAAATTTTTTACTAACTTTGTTGATACATCACAGATAATTAAAATTCATTTCAACAATGCCATAAAAAATATTTCCCTTATATATCTGTGCATAATAAAAACCCTCAAACAAATCATAGCTTACCTAGGCTTACGATATGTTTGAGGGTTTCGATATTAAGTTTATTATCTAACTAATAAATTTAATAAAATCTATCAAATGAGTCATTATTTCATATAGGATCGGAACAATTACAGCTGGCAATAGGTTGCCAACCTTTATTTTCTTTCCAAAGATCATATTAATTCCAATACCTAGAATTAAGATGGAACCAATAAAAGAGATATTCGTTATCAGAGTGTCATTTAAATATGGTTCGATAATGGATGCACTAGCCGTTATGATCCCCTGATATAAGGCCAGAGGAAGTATGGAGAAAAATACTCCGATTCCCAAGGTTGATGCAAAAAAGATGGCTACAACTCCGTCGATCACCCCTTTGGCAATCAGCATGGAAGGATCCCTGGCTAGTCCATCCTGTAGAGATCCGATGATTGCCATGGCCCCTACACAGAACAATAGGGAGCTATTTACAAATCCCTCAACAAAACCATTGCCCTTCTCTCCCTTAACCTTTAGGGATTTCTTAAGGGATTCCCCCAATTTATCCAAGCGGTCTTCGATATCAATCCACTCACCAAGAAAAGCACCTAGGGCCAGTGAGATAATCATTAACATGATGTTCATGGTTTCTAGACGATTTCCCTCTACGTAAAACAACCCCGCAAGGGCACCACTGATTCCTATGAACATTACAGCTAAGCCCAAGGCATTCATAATCGTTTCTTGGAACTTTTTCTTTAGTCCGCCCTTAATTAATATTCCGATGGTTGATCCCAACAGAATCAATATCATATTTACTAAAGTACCTAATCCTACCATTTTTCAACTTTCTGCTCTTTTAGCAGCTTTCTCCTTATCATTCATTATGTCTAATCTATACAAAGTCACCTATACCAGTCCGGTTGTCTGCTCCACTTCTCTTAGGGCATAGATTGTCTTCTGAATCAAATCATCCAGTTCCCATCCAAGCATCGCCGTACCATTCCCAATAACTTCTCTGGAGCAACCGGCAGCAAACTTCTGATTCTTATATTTTTTCTTAACAGAGCTTAGCTCAAGATCCATCATGCTTTTCGATGGGCGCATAATAGCCACGGCACCAATTAATCCGGTTAATTCATCCACCGCATAGAGAACTTTTTCCATCTCATGTTCTGGTTTAATCTCTACGGTTATTCCATATCCATGGCTTGCTGTTGCATGGATGATTCTTTCATCGATCCCGCGTTCCCGCATAATCTCTTGGGATTTGATACAGTGCTCCTCTGGATATTTCTCAAAATCCAAATCATGCAATAAGCCTACGACACCCCAGAATTCCTCTTCCTCCTGATATCCTAGCTCCCTTGCAAAATATTTCATTGTACCTTCTACGATCTGCGCATGCTTTAAGTGAAACTCATCCTTATTAAATTCACATAATAGCTCCCATGCTTCCTCTCTTGTTGGTATTTTACCCATGCTAATCATTCCTTTCAAATATTCAATGAACACTTTAGATAATCGCCAAACTAGTAAGATACCATAATTTTATAAACAACATATACAATTTCTTCGATCCCTGGCGTGCAAGCCCGCAAGTTTCGCTCAGAAACTATACATCTTGTATACAAAATTGATATAATAGTAAAGTTATGGTCACTTTATTAGTTTACCAGATTAAATTGGAATTGCAACTAAAATGTTTATTATTCATATAAACATCCAAATGCTCACTTTGTTTATCTGCAAACATGATGAGTTAGCAGCCAATTCATTCGTCATGAATAAAATCGAGCATCATAGGCTTAAAGGAACCTTTGATGCTCGACTTAAGTTTAATCTATATTCGAAAGATCTTTAATAACCTCTCCCGCAATAATTAATCCTGCTACCGGTGGAACAAAAGAAGTACTGCCAGGGATCTGCCGTTTTGCTGTACACTTGCGGGCGGTCCCAGGTGGGCACACACAATGACTTCTGCAGCTGATTGACATATCATCACTTGGTTTGTGAGCAGGTTCCTTGGAATATACCACCTTTAATTTCTTAACACCACGGGCCTTTAGTTCCTTACGCATAACCTTTGCCAGTGGGCATACTGAGGTTTTGTAGATGTCTGTCACCTCAAATCTGGTAGGATCTAATTTATTACCAGCACCCATACAGCATATAATGGGTGTGTTTTTCTCTTGGGACCTAATAACCAACTCAATCTTTCCAGCTACCGTATCGATTGCATCAACCACATAATCAAATTCTGAAAAGTCAAATTGATCTGCTGTTTCCGGAGTGAAGAAACATTGATGAGTATTTACAACCGCCTTTGGGTTAATCTCAAGGATTCTTTCCTTCATAACATCGACCTTATATTTCCCTATCGTTTTTCTGGTGGCTATAATCTGCCGATTGATATTGGTTAGACATACTTTATCATCATCGATCAAATCAATCGTACCTACACCACAACGTGCTAAGGCCTCTACTGTATAGCCTCCGACTCCGCCGATACCGAATACTGCAACCCGCGCTTTGCTTAACCGTTCCATTGCTTCTTTTCCAAGGAGCAATTCTGTTCTTGAAAATTGGTTTAACATTCCTTTCCTCCCTTTGTATCGTAATCATCAAGGAAATGATAGCTTCTCTCATTATCATGGTATCCGATAATCGTATTCAGATTCACATTTTGTACACTTCGGTAAATATTCATATCAATATAGGGATTCGTCTTTCTGAGCTTTTTAATCAGAGTCTTGATCTCCTGCCGTTTGGAGCCCCCTCCCCCATTATCACATAGGTTACAATTTTCCGTTAGACGACAGGCACATTGAATAAACTGGAGATCATTATAATGCATCCAAGCAATAATGTCCGCTTCCTTAACTAGATACATGGGCCGGATCAGCTGCATTCCCGGATGATTTGTACTATGGAGTTTCGGCATCATGGTTTGAACCTGTCCACCATAGAGCATCCCCATCAATATTGTTTCAATTACATCGTCAAAATGATGCCCTAATGCGATCTTATTGCAGCCCAACTTCTGGGCCTCCTTATATAGGTAACCTCTTCGCATCCGTGCACATAGATAGCAGGGTGAGGATTCGACCTCTGCAACCGAATCATAGATATTGGTTTCAAAGATCTTAATTGGAATATTTAATAGCTTGGCATTATTTTCAATAATCTGTCTGTTAATTTCATTATAGCCCGGATCCATAACTAAAAACTCTATATCAAAGTGCATGGTACCATGGCGCTGTACTTCCTGCATTAATTTTGCCATCAGCATGGAATCCTTACCACCGGAAATACAAACTGCAATTTTATCCCCTTCATTAATTAATTTATATTCATTCACCCCTTTGATAAAACGCTTCCAAAGAGGTTTACGATATTTCGTAATAATACTTCTTTCAATCTCTTGATATCTTTCCATATTTTTATACCACTTTCTTTTTCGATCTGTAATCTAGGTCCTAAAATATTTGTATATATGCATAATGTTAAGCTTCTATAACCTTATGTCTAAAAGATGCATCTGTATCTTTTTTAGAGTATGCTTATGACACCAATTCCTGATAACATTTTTCAAAGCCCTTGAGCAATTGTTCTACTTCTTCCATGGTAGTCAAATGGCTTAAACTAATTCGAAAGGAAGACATAGCATTTTTTCGATCCTTTGTAACGGCATCTACTGGTCTTGATGGCGTATTAACTACGGAGCAGGCAGATTTAATGGATACACAGATTTCTTCCCTTTCCAAAGCCTCAACGAATTTAGTTGCCTTCACTCCTTGAACACTCAGATTAATGATATGGGGCAGGCTGTGCTTTGTACTATTGATCCTCACTTTAGGAAAAGCCTGTAGCTTAGAAACCAATTTATCGTGAAGATCTGTGACATATTCATATCTCTTGTCCAATTCATCTAGGGAGATTTCCAATGATTTTTCAATGGAGGCTGCTAAAGCCAGAGTAGGCGTACCGCTACGATATAAGGTCGTACTGGCACCTCCATGAATCAAGGGTTCTAAGATAACATCCTTCCTTTTTAATAGAACACCACAACCATTCAGTCCATAGAATTTGTGAGGTGCAAAGGTCATGCAATCCACATGGTCAAAGCTTACCGGTATCTTACCTATCGCTTGTGTTGCATCGGTATGGAAGTAACAGTTCGTATAATCCTCAAGTAATTTTCCTATTTCATCAATCGGTTGACGGATCCCCAGTTCACTATCCACATAAGAAACGGAGACTAATATGGTATCCTTCCTTAAAAGTTCCTTTAGATGCTGCAAATCGATCCAGCCATCGCTATTTACCTCGAGCAGATCTATTTCATACCCTTGGGATTGCAGAAAGGTAAGTGCCCCGCTTACTGATGAATGCTCTAGGCTAGTGGAAATAATATGTCTTCCCATCTGTCGATTCGCATGCACCAGGCCTTTGATTGCTAAATTATTTGCTTCACTGGCACCGGAAGTATAGATGATTTCTGATGGGCTCACGGAAAGCATTTGTGCAATCCGCTCTGTGATTTGATCCATTCTAGCCTTTGCTTCTCTACCAAGAAAATGACTGGAATTCGGGTTGGCAATAAAGCGGGTACTTTCTATATTAAAATATTCTAGCACAGCAGGATCTACCGGAGTATTGGCTGCATAATCAAAATATAACAAATCATCACCTCTAAAATGTAAGTACGCATCCTTGATTATCTATGTTAAATATGGCTGATTTACAGCCAATTCGTATTATAATTCCTAATTCCTAGTATGTCAATAAACTATCTATGGAAGGAGGATTAGAGTATCTAGGAAGGATTGTAAAATCAAAAGATAAGCTGCCTTTTATACTCGAATTAATGAGTTCTAAAAGGCAGCTCAATTATTATTATTCTACTTCTTGGAATTCATCCTTACCTACGCCACATAATGGGCAAACCCAATCTTCAGGAACATCTTCCCACTTTGTTCCAGGAGCTACACCGTTGTCCGGATCTCCTAGTTCTTCCTCATAAATATATCCACATACCATACATTCAAATTTTTTCATATAACAACCTCCATGATAATATTTTATACATGTTGCTACATTACTATGTATACCATAATTTAGTTAGAATCTCAACTAGAATTTTCTAAATTTTTATATTCTGACAGAAAATCTGCTAGATTTCAATTTTTATAAAAAAACCTATGTCCATATTACGAATGACCATACTTTCGTTATATAAAACATAGGCTTTCTATCAGTTATAATATTAATTATTTACTAAGATTCTATTATTCGATTAAGTATGATAAGGAGATTATTTCGTCTCTAAGATATATTGGTTTAAAATACCCTCCAGCATCTCCTGTCTACCAGATCGATTTGGAGTTACACCATGTTTTAATGCGTAGGCTTCTAGTTCCTTAAATCCTACCTTACCCTCAATGATATCCTTACCGATTCCTTCCTTATAACTTGCATAACGCTCCTCCTTGAAGTCCTCGAATACTCTGTCCTCAAGA
>JAAYQP010000252.1 GCA_012519195.1 Clostridiales bacterium
ATTACTGTACAAGTATTTTAGATACAAAGAGAAACAATTATATAAGTTGTCTGATTATATAGGTTGTATGTCAAGAGCAAATGTCGAATTTGTTTTAAAAAATAACCCTTATTTATCTGATATTAATGTTGAGGTTTGCCCAAATAGTATAGAACCAAAAGAGATAAATAAAGATAATAATCAAATAAAAAAAATAAGGGAGAAATATGGCATTCCATTAGAAAAGACAGTATTCATATATGGTGGTAATATTGGTAAACCACAAGGGATTGACTTTATTATAGAATGCTTAAAAGGGAATATTCGAAATGATAAGGTTCACTTTGTTATCATAGGATCGGGGACAGAATTTAATAAACTTAAAAATTTCTTTGATCGTGAAAAGCCTTCTAATGCACAATTATTCTCATTGATGCCTAAATCGGAATATGACATTATTGTTAACTCATGTGATGTAGGATTAATTTTTCTTGATAATCGATTTACGATTCCAAACTTTCCGTCAAGATTACTCTCCTATATGGAAGCATCATTACCAGTATTAGCTGCTACTGATAAAAATACAGATTTGGGTAAAGTAATAACCAACGGAAATTTCGGAATGTGGTGTGAAAGTAATAATTTTAGTGATTTTAACGAGAAATTAAGTTTGCTTTGTGATATAGATACAAGAAAAAAAATGGGGGCAAATGCAAGAGCCTATTTAGAAAAAAATTATACAGTGAAACGTTCTTATGAAATAATAATGAATCATTTTAAATAAGAGGTAATTAATGTTCAAAGATAAAACCCTATTAATAACAGGTGGTACCGGTTCATTCGGAAATGCCGTACTGGAAAGGTTTCTTAATACTGACATAGGCGAAATCCGCATTTTCTCAAGGGATGAAAAAAAACAAGACGATATGCGACATAAATATAAGAATGATAAGATTAAGTACTACATAGGCGATGTCAGGGATTTGTCAAGTATTAAGAACGCGATGTACGGTGTGGATTATGTTTTTCAGGCCGCAGCATTAAAGCAAGTCCCTTCATGTGAATTTTTCCCCCTTGAGGCTGTCAAGACCAATGTAATAGGCACAGATAATGTTTTGACAGCTTGCATTGAGTGCGGCGTAAAAAAAGTTATATGTCTTTCTACAGATAAAGCGGCCTATCCCATAAACGCAATGGGAATTTCTAAGGCGATGATGGAAAAAGTCTTTATTGCAAAATCAAAGACTGTGGATCCTGAAAAAACACTCATATGCGGTACAAGATACGGAAATGTTATGGCTTCCAGGGGTTCAGTAATTCCGTTATTTGTTCAGCAAATAAAAAGCGGATTGCCAATAACGGTTACAGAGCCTAATATGACAAGATTTCTAATGAGTTTGGAAGAGGCTGTTGAACTGGTTGTTTTTGCTTTCCAACACGCAAAAGCAGGGGATATCATGGTACAGAAAGCGCCTGCATGTACATTAGGAGATCTTGCTCAGGCATTAAAGGAAATATTTAATGCAGATAATGAAATAAAAATCATCGGCATAAGGCATGGAGAAAAAATGTATGAAACATTATTAACCAAGGAAGAACATAATGTTGCGATTGATATGGGGAACTTTTTCAGGGTTCCTGCTGATACTAGAAACTTAAACTATGATAAATACTTTGTTGTAGGAAACAAGCAACTGTCTTATGAAAAAGAATATAATTCAAATAACACTGAAAGGCTGAATGTCGAACAAATAAAAGAAAAGCTGCTCTCTCTTAAATACATACAAGAAGAACTCAAGGATTGGAATAAAAGATGAAAATACTTGTAACCGGCGCCAAAGGGTTTATTGGGAAAAACCTGATTGTCGAGCTAAAGAATCAAAGGTATACAGATATATACGAGTATGATATAGATACCGAGCCATCTTTACTCAATATATACACCAAAGACTGTGATTTTGTATTTCATCTTGCCGGTGTTAACCGGCC
>JAAYQP010000253.1 GCA_012519195.1 Clostridiales bacterium
AGAAAGAAGAGAAAGATTGACATATTGAATCTAGGATGCTAAAATTATCTCATCATTAGGAAATGAGGTTGAAGGAATGATTATTACTTACTAATTCTGCATAAAGAGAATAAAAACAAGAAAGACCAAGTTTTATTCCTATTGAAAAATATTGTGTTCAATATTTTTTATAAGGTAAAGATAAGTCTGTATATGACTTTTCTTTCTTATGCAAAAGTAAGAAATTATCATTCCGCGTTTATCATAGAAGCAGTTTGAAACATACCGGATTCCGACCTAAATTAGATTCATGCTAGATTTAGGTATATCAGTATTGTCTGCAAATATGACCACAGGAAGATAATTTCTTGTGGTCTTTTTTGATTCGGATCAGGCAATGGGAGGCTCCATAAATTAAATGATTAATAGAGGAGTAATCTTGCCTTGCTAGAAATACAAATAAAGGAGTTTGGTGTATGTCACAAATCGTAGTAAATAATTTAACCTTTAGTTATGATACTGCCTACGAAAACATCTTCGAACAGGTAAGCTTTCGGATAGATACTGATTGGAGATTGGGTTTTATCGGAAGAAATGGGAGAGGAAAAACCACCTTTCTCAATCTATTAATGGGGAAATATGAATATAAAGGTAGCATTACTGCATCTGTTAATTTTGATTATTTTCCTTTTGAGGTAAAGGATGAAAGTTTAAACACATTGGATATTGTTAAAAATCGGATTGCTCCATTTGCAGAATGGGAGCGACAGATGGAACATTACCTTAAGCTTGCTACAGAAAATGAAAAAGTAGATGATAGGGAGAGGATAGAGCAACCGGCTAACAAGGAATTATTCAATAAAGTTGAAGATGATCCGCTGGTAAGCTATGGCAGGCTTCAGGAACTTTATCAGGCAAATGATGGTTACATTATAGAGGAACTGATTGAAAAGGAACTAGGAAAGCTTCAAGTGGATTTATCGGTACTAAGCCGTCCATTTTCTACCTTAAGCTATGGGGAACGAACGAAGGTTATGTTAGCGGCCTTGTTCCTTAAGAAAAACAACTTTCTTCTTATAGATGAACCTACCAATCATCTGGATATGGAAGGAAGAGATACTTTGGCAGAGTATTTGCAGGGTAAAAAAGGCTTCATTCTTGTTTCCCATGATAGAGCATTCTTAGATCGTTGTATTGATCATGTTCTATCAATCAATCGAAACAATATTGAGGTTCAGAAAGGAAACTATTCCACATGGCAGAAGAATAAGGAGTGGATGGATAATTATGAATTGGAGAAAAATGAACAACTTAAAAAAGATATTAGCTCCCTTTCAGAAGCGGCAAGAAGGGCCATGGGTTGGTCGGATAAAGTAGAAGCTTCTAAGATCGGTGGCCATGTCTTTGATCGTGGAGCAGTCGGACATAAGGCGGCTAAAATGATGAAGCGAGCGAAGGCAATTGAAAATAGGAAGTTGGAGGCCATCGAAGAGAGGAAAAGTCTACTAAAAAATATCGAACAGCCGGATGAGCTGAAAATGAATGTGCTTGCTTTTCCTAAGAAGCGTTTCATTGAGGCAGAGGATTTATGCTTATATTATGGGAATCGGGAGGTGGTATCCCATATTAATTTTACTTTGATGATGGGAGAAAGGATTGCTCTGGCTGGAGGTAATGGTTCTGGTAAATCTTCTCTGTTAAAACTACTTCTTGGTGAAGATATAACTTACCGTGGCCGTTATTTTGTGGCATCCGGATTAAAAATCTCCTATATTTCTCAGGATACCTCTTATTTATCCGGTAGTCTTGAGGATTTTTCGCAAAAGTACGGATTGGATGAAACAATATTTAAGACTGTTCTAAGGCAACTGGATTTCTCTAGAACTCAATTTGAGAAGGATATCAGTGAATTTAGCGGGGGACAAAAGAAAAAAGTTCTGCTGGCAAAAAGCCTTGCAGAACCTGCCCATCTTTTTATCTGGGATGAACCACTGAACTTTGTGGATGTATACTCAAGAATTCAAATCGAGGAACTATTATTAAAATACCTTCCGACAATGATATTCGTAGAGCATGATCGAGTATTTCGAGAGAAGATAAGTACTAAAGTAGTGGAGCTTAGCATTTAAAGCCAGATCTACCAGTATTGCTGCATTTTGGTTGATAGGCTATGAGTACAATATCCTTTTTGGAGGAAGATCTTAAGCTTTGCTCTAACTCGGTGATTTTGTTTTTCTCACTCTCCGTTATATTAGCAATTTCATAGTCATTTAAAGTCTTTGATGTCATTCGATAATTTTACCACCTTTCCAAAGAATGCTTTTTTAATAGTATACCTATCTTTAAAGCATTTCATCCTCTAAATTATATAATCGCGAAGGGATGAAAGGAGGAAAGCCAACGTTGACGTTGGCTTAAGAGGGGAGTTATTATGAAAAAACTATGTTAATAACAAAATGTGTGTAGTTTTCAAAATTATTATTTTTACTATTTTTATTTTATATCTAATTTATGTTCTAGATATTAACAAATCGTGAATGTTATGTAAAATATTCTGTTCAAAAATAATAATCTTATTGCTAATCTAAGAAAGATATACTATGATTCAGATAGTATATAAAATAAAGTACTATGACAGGTATTTGCTGTGAATAGGCTAACTAGTACTATATTTTTGTGAATATTGTTAACAAGGGGTTATAAAATGTGGATAAAAGAATGAAAAAGGAGAATAAGTGTGGATAATTCAATTAAAAAAACAGGGTTTGACATGGAAACAAAACGAATCGTGCTATTTCTAGGGATAACATTTTTTATTACTTATCTAATAGAAATAGGTGTAATCGCAAGATTCTTAAAATCAGATGATGACAATATGCTTGCGATTGGACAAATTCTTGTAGCATCGGTAATGTTGATCCCCAGTTTGGGTGTGTTACTTACTCGACTTATCACGAAGGAAGGATTTAAGAATGCCTGGATTAAGCCAAATCTGAAAGGTAATCTAAGATATTATTTGTATGCATGGTTTGTCTTTGTGGTTTTAACGGTTCTTGGTTCAGTGATTTATTTTTTGCTTTATCCAGAAAATTTTACCCTCAATATGGAATATTTAGCGAAAGTTTATAGAGAAAATGGATTGGAGTTGGAAGCGGATCAAATTAGGACTGGTATCTACATTCAAATTGTAATCGGCATTTTATTAGCACCGATTATGAATGCATTTACCTGCTTTGGAGAGGAATGGGGATGGAGAGGCTACTTACTTCCCAAGATGCATGGTAAACTTAGTATGCTGCCAATGCTTCTTATTAATGGTTTAATCTGGGGATTATGGCATGCACCCCTAACTGCTCTAGGACATAATTATGGACTTGATTATTTTGGACACCCCTTTACTGGAATTCTTGCCATGTGTGTATTCTGTATCATTATGGGTACAATCTTAAGTTATTTGTCCCTTAAAACAAAAAGCTGTATACCGGCGGTGATTGGCCATGGTAGCTTAAATGGATTTGCTAGCATTGGCATGTATTTTACAAAGGATGGGGGCAATCCCTTCCTTGGTCCTTTACCGACTGGTATTATTGGGGGGCTACCCTTTATTATCATAGCGATTGTACTGGGCTATCAACTTATAAAAGACGAAAGAAGGGGAAATTAATTGACAACAGAGATTGCCCTTTATTCATAAGGGAACACATTTATAGTTATTATTTATCATAAACAATACATGGTATATTATGGTATAATAAGGTATAATAAAGAAAAGCGTATTAATATTTCATTGTATCAATGAAGAGGGGAGTTAATAGTGCGATATATTTTTATTGGATTAATATTAAATTTTTTAGACTTTAATGTGAATTTTGGTTCATCTAATATAGAACTACTTCCAGACTTTGTGGGATATATATTGATGTATCAAGGTATGAAAGAACTTAGTGGGGACAGTGAATGGTTTCGTAAATTACCTTCATTTACAATAGCAATGGCAATCTATAGTGGGATTATTTTTGTGTTAGAATTATTTGGCATGTCGACAGAATCATCGATCTGGCTCTTTATCATTCTAGGTATTATCTCTCAAATAATTTCTCTCTATATTATTTATGGAATTATTATGGGGATTATGGATATGGAGAGAGATAATACTTGGGAGCTCTATTCCGAGCCCCTGTTTTCTGCTTGGAAGGTGATTGTGGTATGTTCTATCTTAGTGATCCCGCTAATGCTAGTTCTACCGGTATTATCCCTGATAGGAGCCATCATTCAGCTAATAGCAAGTATCTACTTTCTTATTTCTTTTAATAGAACAAAAAATGCATACTATAATTATTTTTAATATGGAAAAAGACAGGGATAGAGACCGTATTTAACCTTATAAGTGATAGAAATATAAAGCTGCTAGAGTCTACATTTCAAAATGGAATGTAGCCTCGGCAGCTTTTTTAAATTACATGAGTTTTACCATATCGATTAAGCTTCTGTCTATTTTTTGTATGATTTTCTTTATTCGGTAAATAATACATAAGTGTGAATTCTTTTTAAAAATCCTAAGATATATGCAACAGATACAGTTAGTGAGCAAAGCGTGAGTAGACGCCAAGGTGCAAAGAGGCTTGTATCTTGTATATGAAATTATGGTATCTTACTAGTTTTGCAAATGGCTAGTAATATTCGTATGAAAAAGGAGGAAAAATGGAAGGATACAGGGCTGGAATTGATATTGGGTCAACAACGGTAAAATTAGTTGTATTAGATATAAATAATAAATTACTATATCACAGCTACGAAAGGCATCGATCGGATAGTAAGGGAACCTTACTAAAGCTAGTAAAGGATTGTTATGAGTCTCTGGGGGATATCTCTATGCAGGTATGTATTACAGGCTCTGGGGGGCTTTCCGTTTCTCGGTGGCTGGATCTTGGTTTTGTGCAGGAGGTCATTGCTTGTTCGAAGGCAGTAGAAACCTATATTCCAGAAACCGATGTTGTAATTGAACTGGGCGGGGAGGATGCCAAAATTACTTATTACCAAGGTGGAGTTGAGCAGCGAATGAATAGTAGCTGTGCAGGGGGAACCGGTGCTTTTATCGATCAGATGGCTGTTCTTTTGAATACCGATGCGGCAGGACTGAATGAATATGCCAAAAAATATAAGGTGATCTATCCGATCGCCTCCCGATGTGGGGTATTTGCTAAAACAGATGTCCAGCCATTGATCAATGACGGTGCTGCCAAGGAAGATATTGCTGCCTCTATATTACAGGCCGTAGTGAATCAGACCATTGGTGGCCTTGCCTGTGGAAAACCGATCCGGGGAAGAGTTGCCTTTCTAGGGGGACCACTATGCTTCCTATCAGAATTAAAGAATTGTTTCATTCGCAGCTTGAATCTAACCAAGGATCAAGTGATTTCTCCAGAACATGCTGAGCTTTTTGCAGCTATTGGCGCTGCCTTATCCTCGGCGGAAGAAGATAACATAAGCCTAAAGAATTTATTCGATCAAGTTAGAAAAATACAAGATTATAAAGAAGAACAAGTGCAGAGGCTCATGCCACTGTTTCGGAATGAGGCGGACTATGAGGAATTTAAAAAACGGCATGAGCAGTCCTTTGTGAAGAGGAGGGATCTTTCTTCATATGAAGGCAAAGTATTTCTTGGAATTGATGCAGGTTCTACTACAACAAAAGTAGTATTGATTGGAGAGGAAGGGGAATTGTTATATTCCTATTACGGTAGCAATGAAGGGAATCCCTTGGGAAAGATGGTTGCCATCTTAAGTGATCTTTACGATCAATTACCAGAGAGAGCGATTCTATCCAAATGTACGGTAACCGGCTACGGAGAAGCGCTTATGAAGGCTGCCTTCCATGTTGATATTGGAGAAATTGAAACGGTTGCCCATTATAAAGCAGCAAAGCATTTCTTACCGGATGTGGATTTTATCCTGGATATCGGAGGTCAGGATATGAAA
>JAAYQP010000254.1 GCA_012519195.1 Clostridiales bacterium
CTGTCAAGGGTGGCGTCAGCTTCCAGTAAACTATATTTTGCAATTTTCAAGGTTCTAAAAGAGCCAATTTTTTGACTCAGGGTTTTCATAGTTCACTTTACACTACCTCATATCATAATCTCTGCATGTCAAGATGGATTGATACGGTATTCTGTACTTCCTATATATACTATTGTTGTAGAACAATAGAATCCTTCTTGTGATTATAATGATTCACTTTTTGGCTCATCTTTATACGATTTTATCCTATGAAATAATTACCATATGATTTTTATTCAAATCGTACCATTTCTTTTTTTAATCTCTTAATGATCTTTTTTTCTAATCTTGAGATATAAGACTGTGATATTCCAAGTAGATCCGCCACTTCTTTCTGGGTCCTTTCGTTACCATCTTCGGTATTAAGACCAAATCTTAAGTCCACGATAATTCTTTCCCTGTCAGAAAGTTTCGATAGAGCCTTACGAAGTAGCTTTCGATCAACCTCTTCTTCAATATTTCGATAAATCACATCTTCCTCCGTACCCAAGATATCGGAAAGTAATAGTTCATTGCCATCCCAGTCTACATTTAAGGGTTCATCAATAGAAACCTCTAATTTTGTTTTATTATTACGCCTAAGATACATTAAGATTTCATTCTCAATGCACCTGGAAGCATAAGTTGCTAACTTAATATTCTTATCAGGATTGAAGGTGTTTATTGCTTTTATTAGTCCGATGGTTCCAATCGATATTAGATCTTCTACACCGACACCTGTATTATCAAACTTTTTAGCTATGTATACTACCAGTCGTAGATTATGTTCTACAAGGATAGACTTCATTTCCGCATCCTGCTCGGTTCCTAATCCGCTAATTACTTCGGCCTCTCGAACCGGATCCAATGGTGGCGGAAGTACTTCGGCCCCACCAATATAATGGATTTCTCCTCTTTGACCGAAGAGAATCGTCTTAATATCCGGAATCATTCGAAATTGAAATTTATTATGAATTGATAACTTTAAAAGCATAGTAAACCTCCCATTTTTGCTTACCTTTTAAGATCTTTAAAAATACTGTAAAATATGTATTTATATCGATAGGAAAAGACCTTTTTTCAAATTAATCCCTTATGCAGTATCACATGATATCGCCTTTTTACAGATAAGAGATGATCACTGATTGCTGCCGTTACCTTCTCATTACAGATAGTTTCTTTCCCCGTATATATCAAAACTTTATCTAGATTAATTCCTAATAGGACCCCTTTTTTTCCTATGGATTGATATGGAATAAATCTTAAACGAGGGATATGCTCCCTTTGAATATTCCACTGATCGACATCAAAATTATTCCCTTGCAGATAACTCTTTGCTTCTTCTATGTCACGAATAAATTCCGGTGTTAGCAGTTCTTTCATAATCGTATTTTCTATTACTATCACCGGCTTTTGATAGATTGGATCATAGAGACAATTTCCAGAATCCATCAAACCTTTCGTATGGACGCAGCGATCAAACAATATCAAATCAACATCATAGGTTTCTAGCGAATGATTCTTATACCATCGATACATCCAGATCATGAGTAGGATAAATGGTATAATCAAAAGAATCGTAATGACAATAAATTTCATAGAAGGATTCGGTAACACCTGACCATTTTCTATATCTATCAAATATCCTCTTGATTTTATATGATAATAAATTGAATTAATCAGACCGCCAATAAAATATGTAATAAGATAAAGAGCAATCGTTTGTTTCACAAGATCCCAAACAGAAAGCTTGCCAAAGGCTATTAGGATCATAAGTACCGAGACAACAATATACATCAGCAGAAAACGCATCACCAGGTTCATCCATGGAAAAATGCTTATTATTACGGTAAATAGAGCTCCTATCGCTGCAGCACCCAGGAGTCTTGGCAAACTGCTATTTTTTTTATTGATCTTCTTTAATAAGTAAAGCAGGATAAAATCCATGATAAAGTTTAGTAAAAAGATAATATCCGGGTATATCTCAAGATACAAATTTCACCTCCATTATTTAGTCCATCATCTATTGCATAGGTAATTACATGGTACATATGAATTATAACTTGTTTGGGTTCCAGAATATGTCAATTTCTGAAGTCTATTTTAGGGTTTTCATTTACTTTATTTTACAATCTTAGAAAATATACCTCTACAAAATACAAAAAAAGCCGCCAGATTATTTCTTTAGAAATAATCTGACAGCCTTTATCTCTTATGTATCATTTGTTTTCTATTTATTATGCCGATTCTTCTGCAAAAACTCAGGTATCTTTATGCCACCTGAATCGGTGTTGGTATTGGCCGGGGCCTTAGCTGGCTGACTAATCGGCTTTCTTACCGGATCCGTATAATAGCTGGTAAGATTACTCATATTTACCTGATTCGTATTACTAGTATAAGAGCTACCATAGCTAAAATTCTTATTAAAGCCAAATTCCGGTTTCGATTGATTATGTATGCTGGAAGTAGGATTGTTACGTTTTAAGAACTCTGGTGTCTTAACCAATTCCTTCGGTCTTCCTTCCAATCCGGTTGCGATTACCGTAATTGTAGCAGTATCCGGTGTCGTATCATCATACATTGCACCAAAGATGATATTTGCAGCATCACCAGCCAACTCTTGTACCATGGTAGCCGCATCATTAGCTTCAATCAAGCTGATATCACCGGATATATTAATGATGACATGGCTAGCTCCTTGAATGGTTGTCTCAAGTAAAGGACTAGTGATCGCTTGCTTAACTGCTTCAATACATTTATCGTCACCGGTAGAAACACCGATTCCTATATGAGCAATACCCTTGTCCTTCATAACCGTCTGTACATCCGCAAAGTCCAGATTAATCAATCCTGGTACATTAATTAGATCGGTAATACCTTGTACACCTTGCTGTAATACCTCGTCTGCCTTTCTTAAAGCATCGGGCATTGTAGTTCTTCGGTCTACAATCTCCAGTAATTTATCATTCGGTATAACAATTAAAGTATCAACATGCTCCTTAAGCCGTTCAATACCGTTAATTGCATTGGTCATACGTGTTTTTGCTTCGAATTTAAAGGGCTTAGTTACGATACCAACCGTTAGAATTCCCATATCCTTAGCAATTTGTGCTACAACAGGGGCTGCACCTGTACCAGTACCTCCACCCATAC
>JAAYQP010000255.1 GCA_012519195.1 Clostridiales bacterium
AAGGAGGAATTTCCATGGCGAAAACGTCAATGAAAGTAAAACAGCAACGTCCACAGAAATTCTCCACAAGAGAATATAATCGTTGCAGAATTTGTGGTCGTCCACATGCGTATTTAAGAAAATATGGAATTTGCAGAATCTGTTTCCGTGAGCTAGCTTACAAGGGACAGATACCAGGAGTAAAGAAAGCAAGCTGGTAAGAAGTTAAGAAAGGAGGCAACTATTATGACAATGAGCGATCCAATTGCAGATATGCTTACAAGAATCCGTAATGCCAATACTGCAAAACATGATACAGTAGATATACCTGCTTCTAAGATGAAAATTGCGATTGCTGATATCCTTCAAAGAGAAGGTTATATCAAAAAATATGAAATCGAGGAAGTTGGCAACTTTAAAACGATCCATATTACTTTAAAATATGGTAAAGATAAAAATGTTAAAATTATTTCAGGCCTTAAGAGAATTTCAAAACCAGGTCTTCGTGTATATGCAAATAAAGATCAGCTTCCAAAGGTGCTTGGAGGATTGGGTATTGCTATTATTTCAACCAATAAAGGTGTAATTACAGACAAGGAAGCAAGAGAATTAAACGTAGGCGGCGAGGTATTAGCTTTCGTTTGGTAAGCTAAGTCTTTGTGAGTATACATTGTCAGTTTACGACATTAAAATAGGAGGTGCGGGCATGTCACGTATAGGAAGAATGCCTATCGCTATACCTGCAGGTGTAACTGTAGATATAGCAGAAAATAATAAAGTGACCGTTAAGGGTCCGAAGGGAACACTAGAGAGAGTGTTACCCGCAGAATTAGGAATTAAAATCGAAGATTCTAATGTTGTTGTTACAAGACCGAATGACTTAAAAAGATTTAAAGCATTACATGGTCTTACAAGAACTTTAATCGCAAATATGATTATCGGTGTAACAGAAGGTTATCAGAAGGTATTAGAAATAAATGGTGTTGGCTACAGAGCTGCAAAATCCGGTAAGGAGTTAACACTAACTCTAGGATTCTCCCATCCAGTTGTTATGACTGATCCAGAAGGTGTTGAAACAATACTGGAAGGTCAGAACAAGATCATTGTTAAAGGTATCGATAAAGAAAAGGTTGGCCAATACGCCGCTGAAATCAGAGACAAGAGAAGACCGGAACCTTATAAGGGTAAAGGTATCAAATATGCTGATGAAGTGATTAGACGTAAGGTTGGTAAGACCGGTAAAAAATAAGGGAGGAGTGAAATAAAATGGTAAAAAAAGAATCAAGAACCGCTATTCGTAGAAAGAAACATCTTAAAATCCGTAATCGTTTCACGGGTACTCCTGAGAGACCGCGTTTGGCTGTGTTTAGAAGCAATAATCATATGTATGCCCAAATAATTGATGATACAGTCGGTAATACTTTAGTAGCAGCCTCTACTTTGGAAAAGGATGTTAAGGCTGAACTTCAGAAGACCAACGATATAGCTGCAGCAGCATATTTAGGAACTGTTATTGCTAAGAAGGCATTGGAAAAAGGTATTAAGACTGTTGTCTTTGATAGAGGTGGTTTCATATATCAAGGAAAGATTAAAGCGTTGGCAGATGCAGCTCGTGAGGCTGGTCTGGAATTCTAAGCAAGGAGGAAAAACATGAAGCGAACAATCGTTGATGCGAGTCAATTGGAATTAGAAGATAAAGTCGTATCCATAAAGCGTGTTACTAAGGTTGTTAAAGGTGGACGTAATATGAGATTTACAGCATTAGTTGTTGTAGGTGATAGAAACGGCCACGTTGGTGCAGGCTTAGGCAAGGCAGCTGAAATTCCAGAGGCAATTCGTAAAGGCAAAGAAGATGCTATTAAGAAGTTAATCCAGTTACCAATTGATGAGAATGGCAGTGTGCCACATGATTATACAGGCAAATTCGGTAGTGCAACGGTATTACTGAAACGTGCTCCAGAAGGTACCGGTGTTATCGCAGGCGGTCCTGTACGTAATGTACTTGAGCTTGCTGGTATAAAGAATATACGTACCAAGTCACTTGGTTCTAATAATAAACAGAATGTTGTTCTTGCTACAATTGAAGGATTGAGCCAGTTAAAGACCCCTGAGGAAGTAGCTAAACTTCGTGGTATCCCAGTAGAACAGCTGTTAAAATAAACAGCTGCCCTACCACGTAATCATTCGAATATGGAGGTGTCATAAATGGCAGGTAAATTAAAAATTACACTTGTAAAATCAACCATCGGTGCCATTCCTAAGCACTGCAAAACAATTGAGGCTCTTGGTCTTAGAAAGCTTAATAAGTCTGTAGAGATGCCGGACAATGCTGCAGTTAGAGGTATGGTTGCACAGGTTAAGCATTTAGTAAAGGTAGAAGAAATATAATTACGCAGAAAAGGAGGTGCACAAGATGAATCTATCAGAATTGAGACCGGCAGAGGGATCTAAACAAAGCAAAAACTTTAGAAGAGGTCGTGGTCACGGTTCAGGCAACGGTAAGACAGCTGGTAAAGGTCATAAAGGCCAGAAGGCTCGTTCCGGAGCTCCTAGAGTAGGATTTGAAGGTGGACAGATGCCTTTATACAGAAGAATTCCGAAGCGTGGTTTTCACAACAGAAATACGAAGGAAATTGTTGCAATAAATGTAGATATTTTAAATAGATTTGATGATGGTGCTACGGTAACAGTTGATTCATTAATCGAAGCTGGAATCATTAAGAACCCAAGAGATGGGGTTAAGATTCTAGGAAATGGAGAATTAACTAAGAAGCTTGATGTCAAGGTTAATGCATTTAGTGCAAGTGCAGTTGAAAAAATACAGGCTCTTGGTGGAAATGCTGAGGTGATCTAATGTTTAAAACACTCCGAAATGCTTTTAAGGTTAAGGATATACGTAATAGGCTCATTTATACTTTGCTAGCTCTTATTATAATTAGACTGGGAACCCTGCTCCCTGCTCCTGCGATAAGCAGGGAGGTAACGGAGCAGTGGTTTAATGCGGAAACATTAGGTTTCTTCAATATTTTAACCGGTGGTTCCTTTACCAGAATGTCAATATTCGCTCTGAGTATTTCGCCCTACATTTCATCCTCCATTATTATACAATTGTTAACAATTGCGATTCCTAAGTTGGAAGAGATGCAGAAAGAAGGAGAAGACGGTAGAAAGAAAATCAATGAGATCACTCGTTACGTAACAGTTGCTTTAGCTGTTCTTGAATCGGGTGCAATGGCAATTGGTTTTGGTGGCTCAGGTGCATTAGAGGGTGGTTTAAGTTTTACCAATGTAGTAGTTATTATCGCATCCTTTACAGCAGGTACGGCATTTCTAATGTGGTTAGGCGAGAAAATCACACAAAAGGGTGTGGGCAACGGTATATCGATTATACTGTTGATTAACATTATATCAACAATGCCAAGTGACTTTATCAATTTATACTATCAATTTATAAATGGTAAAGCAGTTGGAACAGCTATTTTAGCAGCAGTTATTATTATTGCAGTAGTTCTTCTTACCATCATTCTGGTTCTTTTCCTTCAGGATGGTGAAAGAAGAATCCCGGTTCAATATGCGAAAAAGATGCAAGGCAGAAGAATGATTGGTGGACAAACCTCACATATTCCGCTTAAAGTGAATACAGCAGGTGTTATCCCTGTAATTTTTGCCAGCTCTTTAATGACTTTCCCGATTGTAATATCCTCTTTCTTTGGAGTTTATCCAGCTAGAGCATATTTTTGGCCAAAGGTACTTAAGGTATTGGATCAGGGTAGCTGGTTGGTATTTGATAGCTGGGGAGATTTCAAGTATTCTCTTGGCTTATTGATCTATATTGCACTAATTATTTTCTTTGCTTATTTCTACACTTCAATTACCTTTAATCCAATTGAAGTAGCAAATAATATGAAGAAACAGGGTGGATTCATTCCTGGAATTCGTCCCGGTAAGCCAACAACTGATTACTTGACAAAGGTACTTAATTATATTATTTTGATCGGGGCAGTTAGTTTAACAATTGTTGCCGTGATACCTATATTCTTCTCGGGAGCATTTGGTGCCAGAGTAAGCTTCGGTGGTACATCACTTATCATCATTGTTGGTGTTATCATTGAGACAATTAAACAAATTGAATCCCAATTACTGGTACGCCATTATAAAGGTTTCCTGAATGACTAAAGATAATCCCGTTATGAGGCTACTAGTAGCCTCATAAGGGGATTATGATTTACACGAAGGCAAAGAGAAGTGGTAACCAAGAATATCCTATTTATAACAGAACTAATTCATATCTGAAAGATCATATCTGCAAGATTTTGAATATAATAATTGCTAGCAAGGAAACTTCAGGAGGTTAACATGAAAATTATTATGTTAGGAGCCCCAGGGGCTGGTAAAGGTACTCAAGCAAAAAAGTTAGCAGAGAAATACGGCATACCCCATATTTCCACTGGCGACATCTTTCGTGCAAATATTAAAAACAATACGGAACTAGGACAAAAAGCAAAAGTATACATGGATCAAGGGTTGCTGGTACCGGACGAATTAGTGGTGGATCTTGTGGTGGATCGATTTAAAAACCCGGATTGCGAAAAGGGTTATGTATTAGACGGTTTTCCAAGGACGATTCCGCAGGCAGAAGCTCTAGATGAGGCTCTTACAAAGAATGGTGACGCTATTGAGTATGCGATTGATGTTGATGTTCCAGATGAAGATATTATAAAACGTATGT
The DNA here is from genome assembly GCA_012519195.1 of Clostridiales bacterium. Lineage (GTDB taxonomy): Bacteria > Bacillota > Clostridia > Lachnospirales > Lachnospiraceae > Mobilitalea. The sequence continues at coordinate 4,709 of JAAYQP010000255.1, forward strand.
CTGGAAGAAGAGCTTGCGTAAACTGTGGTGAAACCTATCATATTGTAAATATTCCGCCTAAAAAAGAAGGCATCTGTGATGTATGTAATAATTCTTTGGTACTGCGGGATGATGATCAACCTGAGACAGTTAAGAAGCGGTTAGCGGTATATCATGAACAGACTCAGCCTTTAATTGATTACTATAGAAATAAAGGTATCCTAAAAACTGTTGATGGTACGAAAAAAATGGACGAAACCTTTGACGAAATTGTTGCAATCATTGAGGCTTAAGTTTGTTATATTGAAAGGAAGAGATCAAGTTGTCAATTACTATTAAATCAGAGAAAGAAATAGAACTAATGAGGGAATCGGGACGAATTCTTTCGATTGTATTAGAAGAACTAAAGCAGTATATCCGACCCGGTCTATCTACTCTGGATATTGATAAAAAATGTAGGGAAATAATTAAAAGTTTTGACTGCACTCCTTCCTTTTTAAATTATCAGGGGTTTCCCGCATCTTTATGTGTTTCTATTAATGATGAGGTGGTACATGGAATTCCATCGAAGGAACGCATCCTACGAGATGGTGATATAGTTAGCTTGGATGGAGGCGTGATCTATAAGGGCTATCACTCCGATGCAGCAAGGACGATTGCAGTTGGTGAAATATCCAAGGAAGCTAAGCAACTGATTGAAGTTACAGAGCAGAGCTTCTATGAGGGAATAAAGTTTGCAAAACAAGGCCATCATTTACATGAGATATCAGAGGCTATCCAAAATTATGTTGAATCCTTTGGCTATTCAGTTGTCAGAGATTTGGTGGGACATGGAATTGGGAGAAAACTTCATGAAGAACCGCAGATACCAAATTTCAAGCAGAAACGTAGAGGACCAAAGCTTGAGGCTGGAATGACCCTGGCAATTGAGCCGATGGTAAACATAGGGCGATATGATGTTGTTTGGATGGAGGACGATTGGACGGTAGTTACGGCAGATGGAACACTATCTGCACATTATGAAAATACGGTTCTGATTACAGATGGGGAACCTGAGATTTTAACCTTATATCGGTGATAGGGTTGTTTCATCTTTCCTGATAGAAAGGCTTATAGTAATATATGTTAGATAATATTCTAATCGGACGTTATGCCTTATCAAAAGCAGGGCATGATTCCGGTAAATGGTATGTAATAATAGAAACAGAAAGAGAATATGTATATTTAGTGGACGGAAAAATTAGAACAATTGACCGGCCCAAAAAGAAAAAAATGAAGCATGTGAATATAACGAAGCAGTTTGATCCTGAACTCGTTGAAAAGATCATGAACAAAACCGTGAGAAACGAGGAGATTAAAAGGGCGCTTAAGTTATTCCAAGACAGAGATTCAAGTAAGGAGGTTGTTTAATGTCAAAGACCGATGTTGTAGAAATAGAAGGTACTGTGGTTGAGAAACTGCCGAATGCGATGTTCCAGGTTGAGTTAGAGAATGGTCACAGAGTATTGGCTCATATCAGCGGGAAGCTGCGCATGAACTTTATCAAGATTGTACCCGGCGATAAGGTAACTCTGGAACTATCCCCATACGATTTAACTAAGGGAAGAATTATATGGCGTGACAAATAACATATTGAATTACCTGAATTATAGTAGATGATGCCAATACAATATTTGGATAACTATACTGAAAAAATATTGCTTGCTATTATATTTCTGCGGTGATATAATAAAAAATGGACTTTTTTGAAAGGGGTGAATTACTGTGAAAGTAAGATCATCAGTAAAACCGATTTGCGAAAAATGCAAAGTTATTAAGAGAAAGGGTGCCGTCAGAGTGATCTGTGAGAACCCAAAACACAAACAAAGACAAGGCTAATTACAATAGATTGGTACCTCAATGACTAACTATTGTTTTATATAATATAGTTCTTGCTTTTTGTGTTACAAACTCTGTTGATTCCAACAGAATCTTTGTGATATTGTGGGCAGCCAGACAGCCACTCACTGTCTGTATGTCTTAAGAACCGTGCCGTCATCACGGAGTCTTAGCAGCAAAGGATATAGACTTTGTTTGTCACAATTTAAAGCGGCTGACGTAATGAAAGGATCATTACGGTGAATTATTAAAAACAAATACAATTTTGGAGGTGTAAGAAACACATGGCTCGTATTAGTGGTGTAGATTTACCAAGAGAGAAACGTGTTGAGATCGGACTTACCTATATTTATGGTATAGGGAGAGCAAGTTCGAATCGTATTCTTGCTGCTGCTAATGTTAATCCTGACACTCGTGTTAGGGATTTAACAGATGAAGAAGTTGCTAGAATTCGTGATGTAATCGATGAAACTCAGACAGTTGAAGGTGATTTAAGAAGAGAAATCGCTCTTAATATCAAGAGATTACAGGAAATTGGATGCTATAGGGGTATCCGCCATAGAAAAGGACTTCCTGTTCGTGGTCAGAAGACAAAGACGAATGCAAGAACAAGAAAAGGTCCTAGAAGAACAGTTGCTAATAAGAAGAAATAATTTCGGATAAATTAGTTTTGTTCCTTGAGTTAAAATGTAATTAAATTAAAGTAGTATTAGATTATGTCCGTAGATGACTCATCATTGGACAACAATAGACACAAATTGAGCACAAAGCGGGCTCAATTTGTTATGGATAAGGAAAGACACGCCCGGCGAGTTTTTCATTGTCAGATTGATTTTGTCCATAGGTTCTTAGAGTTGATGGACAAAGCATTGAATAATCCAATAGGAGGGTTTGTTAATGGCTAAGAAAATAGCAGCAGCAAAAAAAGTGACAAAGAAGCGTGTGAAAAAGAACGTTGATCGTGGACAGGCACACATTCAGTCATCTTTTAACAATACAATTGTAACGCTGACAGATGCAGAAGGTAATGCTCTTTCTTGGGCAAGTGCCGGTGGTTTAGGCTTCAGAGGCTCAAGAAAATCTACCGCTTATGCAGCTCAGATGGCAGCGGAAACAGCAGCGAAGGCAGCGCTTGTTCATGGTTTGAAATCCGTTGAAGTTATGGTTAAAGGTCCTGGTCAAGGAAGAGAAGCAGCAATCCGTGCACTTCAGGCATGTGGCATTGAAGTAACCAGTATCAGGGACGTGACTCCGGTTCCCCACAATGGATGTCGTCCGCCTAAACGCAGAAGAGTATAATAGGAGGTAAAAACAATGGCAAGAGATATGGGTCCAGTATTAAAGAGATGTAGATCCCTTGGCTTGGAGCCGGCTTATTTAGGAATTGACAAAAAGTCAAATCGTTCCTTCGCAAGAGCTGGTAAGAAGACAAGTGAATATGGATTACAATTAAGAGAAAAGCAAAAAGCGAAATTTATCTATGGTATGTTAGAGAAACCTTTCCGTAACATGTTCGCAAAGGCTCAGAAGATGAAGACCGGTACAGCTGGTGAAAACCTGATGACTCTTTTAGAGCTTAGACTGGATAACGTTATTTTCCGTTTAGGCTATGCAAGAACAAGAAAAGAAGCTAGACAGATCGTAGATCACAAACATGTATTAGTAAACGGTAAATGTGTCAACATTCCTTCCTACACAGTAAGTGCTGGAGACACAATTGAGATAAAAGAAAAAGTTAAAAACACACAAAGATATAAGGATATCTTAGAGGTGACGGAAGGAAGAACAGTACCTGCTTGGCTAGAAGCTAACCATGAGGCAATGACAGGTGTTGTTAAAGAAATTCCCACCAGAGACCAGATCGATGTTCCGGTAAATGAAGTGTTAATTGTCGAGTTATATTCCAAATAATTAGTTATGCCTTTAGTGCATAGGGGCAGGCGAATTATCAGGATGATTCGTTTGTCATTCGTGATTATGAAGAGTATTTACTCAAATAACCCAGAAGGAGGGTCCTGTTGTGTTTGATTTCGAAAAACCCAAAATAGAGATTGCAGAAATATCCGAAGATAGTAAGTTTGGCCGTTTTGTTGTAGAGCCCTTGGAGAGAGGCTATGGTACAACTCTGGGAAATTCTCTCAGAAGAATCATGCTTTCCTCCCTACCTGGTTCTGCAGTAAGCCAAATTAAAATTGACGGTGTTGTTCATGAGTTCGGTGTAATTCCTTGCTGTAAGGAAGACGTTACCGAAATCATCATGAACATAAAAAGCTTAGCAATCAAGAACACAAGCGATACGAATGAACCTAAGACCGCTTATATTGAAGCGGAAGGCGAAGTTGTAGTGACAGCAGGGGATATACAGGCTGACCCGGATATCGAGATACTCAATCCTGATCAAGTGATCGCAACCTTATGTGGTGGTCCAGATAGTAGGCTCTATATGGAGTTAACTATCACAAATGGAAGAGGATATGTCAGCGCGGATAAGAATAAAAATGATGATTTGCCTATTGGTGTAATTCCGATAGATTCTATTTACACACCGGTAGAGCGTGTAAATCTATCCATTGAGAATACCCGTGTAGGCCAGATCACTGATTTTGATAAACTTACCTTGGATGTATATACAAATGGAACGCTTGCACCGGATGAGGCAGTTAGTTTAGCTGCTAAAGTTTTAAGCGAGCATCTGAATTCCTTTATTGATTTATCGGAAAATGCAAAGACAGCTGAGATCATGGTTGAAAAAGAAGATAATGAAAAAGAAAAGGTACTAGAGATGAATATAGACGAACTGGAACTATCCGTTCGTTCCTATAACTGCTTAAAGAGAGCCGGAATAAACACTGTCGAAGAGCTTACAAATAAAACGGCAGAAGATATGATGAAAGTTAGAAATCTTGGACGTAAGTCATTAGAAGAAGTACTTTCAAAATTGAAGGAGCTTGGTTTATCCCTAGCTCAGAGCGATGACTAAATAGATTTTTCATAATTGTTACAGATTCAAAGGAGGGAATGAAATGGCAGGTTATAGAAAGCTTGGGAGAACTTCAAGCCAAAGAAAGGCTTTGCTGAGAAACCAGGTTACGAATTTATTATACCATGGCAAAATCGTTACAACGGAAGCCAAGGCAAAAGAAATTCGTAGAATTGCTGAAGGCATGATTGCACTTGCTGTAAAGGAAAAAGATAATTTCCAGACGGTTACGGTAACAACCAAAGTTGCCCGCAAAGATAAAGATGGAAAAAGAGTGAAGGAAGTTGTAGACGGTAAAAAAGTTACTGTTTATGATAATGTAGAGAAGAAGATTAAGAAGGACAATGCTTCTCGTCTACATGCTAGAAAACAGATGATGAGATACCTATATCCTATCACTGAAGTACCTACAGAAAATGCAGGTAGAAAGAGAAATACAAAAACAATTAATTTATCCGATAAGCTGTTCGACGAGATCGCACCGAAGTACGCAAACCGTAACGGTGGTTATACAAGAATCGTAAAGATTGGACCTCGTAAAGGCGACGCAGCTATGGAAGTATTAATCGAATTAGTATAATAAGATAATAATAAAAGAAAGTTTGCGGAAGCAAACTTTTTTTTATGCATATGATTTGTAAATATATAATTTATAGATATATGATTTATGTATATGTGATTTATTAATAT
>JAAYQP010000256.1 GCA_012519195.1 Clostridiales bacterium
CGGATTGTTATAATTGCACCATCGATTGCAACAGGAGGTAATACGATATTGACCCTGGAACCATCCGATAATCTTGCATCTACGATGGGATTTGCTTCGTTGATGATCCGGTTAGAATGTGCTACAATTTGTTGAATAACATTTTCCAACTTTTGCTTTGATTCAAATCTTTTATCGCAGGGATAGATTTTACCATTTCTCTCAATGAATATTTTATGGGTTCCATTTACCATGATTTCTGTAACGGTTGGATCATCGATTAAGTCTTGTAGGATATCAAGCTTACGAATCGAATTAAAGACATCCTTTCGGAGCATTTTCTTATCCTGCATGCTAATAAAATAGCCTTTGCTCTTTTCTAACAGGATCCGGTCAATGGTGTTAAAAATCTCTTGATCCGTTATCTCTCTACTTAAATCGATCTCCTCCATAACCAATTGCTGAAGTTCTTCCTTTAACTGCCCCATAAGCACCTCCCTTATGTTAGCTTTCTGATACTCTCGATCGCGTAGTTCCACAGATTACTACTTTGAAGTTCCTGTAGAGTTAATGAGCTCTTGTAGATACCTTCGCCTTTTGAGATAAAAAGCTGTTGAAGCTTTTCCATGGGCATGGATAATCCTATAAACTGAAGTTGTCTATTCCATTCTTTTAGGACATCCTGATCATCGGACTGACTGGATATCATAATGACATTATCGCTTTGCCTTAGTACTTCCATTACAGCTTCTGAAAAAAAACTAAAATAAAAAATAATAACTTGATAATCTGTATTATCCCGAAGCTCTTGGAGCCATTGCTTTATATCTTCCTGTGTTATAGAAAGTAAATCTAAGCCTGAAGATAAGCCTGACAGATAGGATAGCCTGTCCATATAATTGAGTAGGGGATTCATTTTTACAATAATTTGTGGATTGCTTTCTTTAAGATAATAGATGAGTTGAGATAGGGATTGGTTGGTATCATCAATAATCGATAGGATCGGTAGGGGAAAGAGTTCCATTGGTATAAATAGAACCTTTCTTCTTTCCGATAGAAGATAAGCGAATGCCCAAGCAAAAGCTGCTTTATTTCGATCTGGAATTGAAGAAATCAATGTTATTACTTTTTTATGATTGTTATCGAAGATTCTTCCTGATTGATTCTCCCTTTTAGTATAGTCGGATATAACTTCACTTAAAATCTTCTGTGCGGATTGATATTTAAAGATCTTTTGCTCACTCGATATATCGTCCTCCCAGGGTAGTTCCGTTAGTTTATAAAGATATCGTATATGATCCTTCGGAATTTCTTCAGAAAGATCTCTTTCCATAAGTAAAATTTCGATCTTATGATGTTTTATATATTCCTGAAAACTGTCTATATTCGTGAAGGTTAAAATCTCAAAGCCAATCCCTTTTCTTTTTTTTAAATAATCGGTTAATCGAAGGGCATAGATATCATCAGAAGTATAAATTGCCATTATTTTTTCCAAGGCATCACCACCTGAACTAATTTAATTTTTTATTAATCATAGGATAATTAAAAATTAGGGAAGTAGGAATGAAATGACGAATCCCATAATTAGAATTTATCAGATACCATCTCATACAGATGTATAGAAAAATGGTAGATTTTGATATGAGTTTTGATTGGTATAATTTACATAACATATATTATACGAAACCTTTAAAAAAGTCAACCTAGGATAAATCAATTTGTAGTATTTTTACAAATTTTACTACAATAATTCAAAATTTGCACAAATACTAACAGAGGATTCCTTAGCTGACTTTTTATAGATATTCATTACTTTCTATCTTATATTAACAACATAAAGAGGAATACTTCTTTTTATATCAGTCTTTAAGATGAGAAGGTGTACATGAATTATAGGGAGTAGTAGAATGCCAGTCCATAAAGCAGTAAAAAACCTGGTAATCCGAGAAGTCCATTGGTTAAGAAGGTAATGCCATTAATTCCTACATTGATGCCATACCCCTTACTTCGAAGGATCAGATCGAGTAGATAGATAGCGGCAGTACCTATACAAGCACGTAGCCCAAAGTTAACAATAATATCCGGTCTGCGCCGAATAATACAAATAGCAATAAATATAATAGATGCAACAATAATACCGGCTAAAATTGTGCTCTCCATTCAATTATCCCCCTTAATTTTCCCTTACATTATAACCTATTGTATTACACCTTATAGAAAGGAAACAACCTATTACATTTATATACCATGAAATCCATTTTATTCTAATTAATAGTATATTAAGTAAATATTTTGACTATACTAATAACAAAGTTATTTATGATAAAAGGACGGTGTAATTTGGTATGCGTTTGTTTTCAAAAAAAAAGGTTCAACCGGAAGATTTGCTCATAGATGAAATAAATAGGACAAAGTTAGCCCTAGAAGCAGCCTATTCTAATTTTGAAAATGTAGTAGACCCTGATCTAATTGATAGTTGCATCTATGAGATGAATGCTGTACAAAACAGATATAAATTTCTTTTAAAACAAGCAAAAGCTGCTGATATTTCAATAGATAACTCTTAATATAGAATTTTAACCATAAGAAACTAAGCTGCCCCTATCCTTCAAAGCAGATCATCTCTGTTTTGAAGGATAGGGACAGCTTTCTTATCTTTTGTATTTTATCATCTTTTGTGTTTCATTTTCTTTTGTATTCTTCAGATTTCTCCCTTGTTTTTACTAATCATGTCTTATGGTACTTTAAGGAAAACCTCTTTTGTAAATCATAATCTTTTGTGCTCTCTAGCTTTTGTACTCTAAGATCTTTGGTATGGCTTTATACTATAAACCCACGGTTCCTATCATTAGGATCAATATTTGTCTCATTCAGTACGCCTTTGCCGTAGGTTAAGCCCGCATAGAGCTGCTGTGCGTTTCGCATCACCGGACCACTAGTATCCATTTTACTGACATCTTCAAAGCCTACTAACAGCTTTGTTAGCACGGATTCTGCACTTTCCAAGGTATCCGGTTTTCTTCGAATTATCGCAGTTATGAACTGCTTATTTATGTATAGATAAAGACTTAGTAAATCATAAGATAGGGGATATCGATAATCTAATGTTGTTATCAACTCATTCAGGTATCTTTGTGCATTTTTTAATACTTTTACAAAGCCCTTCTCATCTTCCTTGATATAAGCATCCCTAGCTTCCTTTATCTCTGTTAATATCATCTCATATAGAATAACAACCAGCTCACTTTTTGAGGCTTGTGTTATTCTTACCGTAAATGCTTGTACCGCCTCTTTTTGCATGATCCATTACCTCCTAGAGTCAATCCTAATACAAGTAAAATCATCTTAAAATGCTAATAAATTAATGTATCCTACTCGCCTACTGCTGAATTAGGGATAAGATTGTCTGAGGTCTTTGGTTTGCTTGAGCAAGCATAGCGGTACCGGCCTGTGCCAATACATTTTTCTGGGTGTAGGTTGCCATTTCTTCCGCCATATCTACGTCTGCAATACGGGATAAGGATTCCGTCATATTCTCAGAGGTTACGTCTAGGTTGGATATAGAATGCTCCAAACGATTCTGATAGGCACCTAACTTGGATCGGATGGCAGAAACCTCATTAATTGCTGTATCTAATAGGCTGATCGCCTCTTGTGAGCCCTTATCGGTTAAGACATTAATCTTATCAATTCCCAAGGTCTCCGGATTCACCTTTGGAATACGAACTGACATCGTCTGCCCGGCATTGGCACCAATTTGTAAATCCATAGGGCCAGCATCTAAAACCGTTATGGTAACCGTCTTTTCATCACCATCAGACGGCTGTGATTCCTCAATGCCTGTAGTAACGTCAATTTCATAATCGGTGAAGGTAGTTTCAGCTGTTCCAGGTTCTATTTCAAAAACCATTTTAAAATCATTACGATCAGATACGACAACCTTATTACCGTCTACGGTTACCGTAGCTGTTTTCTCAAAAATTGAGGGATCATCGGTTTCTGGGTCATTATCCTTAGTAACAATGGATACCTTAGCATCCACACCTTTTACGTTAATTTTTGAATCGGATAACCCTAATAATGACGCTAGTTGAGGATTGCTACAAGTAATTTCAAGTTCTTCATTGGATCCATAGCCTTCGGTGATAAAGACTAGCGATGTATTTGTAGCAAACTCGGCGCTGGTATAGCCCGCTAACTTTGGATTGTTCTTAATATCATTGGATGTGATTACATTATCTGTATCAGAAACTGCAGCCAAGGTAACATCTACAATATCACAGGCATTTCTTATTTTTTCAAATACTTCCTCCACCGTATCTTTCTCATTTACTTCAACTTCCTGACCATTAATGCTGATTACTCCGACTTCTGTTTCTTTAATTTCTCTAGTCTTAGCGGTTTCCCCTCCAAAATCAACCGTTTTTCCTACGATGATTGCCTGTCTTGCATCCTGGGATACCTTAATCTGATAATCACCGACCGCAACCTCATCTGTTGAGGATATTAAGCGTACCTTGTTATTGTTTGAAAAGGACTTACGATCAATATTCCCATCCAAAAGGGTCATGGTATTAAACTCCGTTGTTTCTGAAATTCTTTTGATTTCATCATTCAATTGATTGATCTCTGCCTGAATTGCTTTCCGATCTTCCGTAGTATAAGTTCCATTCGAAGCTTGAACGGAAAGCTCTCTCATTCTCTGTAACATGGATTCTACTTCAATGAGTGCACCTTCTGCTGTCTGAATTACAGAGATACCATCGGAAGCATTTCTAGAAGCTTGATTCAATCCTGCAATCTGGGTTCTCATTTTTTCTGAAATTGCCATTCCAGCTGCATCATCGGCTGCCTTATTGATACGATAGCCAGAGGATAGCTTTTCTATACTGGAATCGAGTAATTTATTAGTTCTAGATAATATATTATTTGCTCTTAAAGCTGAAATATTGTGATTGATTCTCATTTGTTATACCTGCCTTTTCAATTTTCTTGAGCTCTCTCTACGGATTGAACGGTTAGAACCATAGCTCGTGCTAAAGAATATAATTGCTGCTCTGTATTGGATTGTGTGACACCATCCTGATTCTTCTTGTCACGATTCTGGTAATGGTATTCCTCCGTTCGTTTCCCTTGAGTTATAAAATCAAGTTCTATGGGTTCCAATCCAGCCTCCATAGCAAATTGATTTAATCGCTCTGTCTTCTTTTGTAGTTCCTCCAACCCCTGTCGATTATCACAACTGATATATCCCTGTGCCTTCTTATTCTTTAGGGTAAATTCTGCTTTTACATTGCCAAGATAATTGGAGTGAATTGTAATTCCTACCTTTCCTGAAGTATCGGATCCCCGGATAATCGTTAGGTTTATATTGGTGATCCCATGATCGGTCTCAATCGGTATTCGATAAAATTCCTTCTGTGCAAGCAGCTTTAAGAAGGACATCCCAACTGCTATACTTTTTCTTTCTGCAAGAATCCTTGCATCTATAACTTCATTATCAATGGTTTGTTCTAAATAAGCCCATGCTTTCTGTTCCAATTCTTCATAAGCTTTATTCATAGATTCCTTATCAATTAATGTATCGGTTAAATCCTTCATTTCCTTAAGCTTATTTTCAGAATTTTCGACTATGTTTTCCCTGGTAGTCTTTAACAATTTCTTTATTGAGCTTTCCTTATTACTCAATAGTTGGCTCGCCAGTAGGATATTGGTTACATTATTCGGTAACTTAAACTCATTGAGAAAACGGATCGCCTGCTCTGAATTCTTGCAGCTACTTTGGATTTCCAGTAATTTTGATTCATAGATCTCATCCTCTAGGGCTTGGGTATCATCCGCCCGACTAATTAATTCATATAATTTTTCCACTGGTAAATCCTTAATCGTCTCCCAAGTTCCCCCTTCTATGAATGCTGATGGCTTATCACTGGATACCTCACCTCCAGCTTGCAGCTCTCCAGCTATCTCCTGCTGTACTTGATACATCTTTTCAGGGGAAACCTCATCCTTTAGCTGTTTTATGATCCGATTCATATAGTCCAGCTGATCCGTTATGGTTTCCTCATCAAAGCTTAGGCTTTCTAAGACACCAAATTCATCATTGATCTTAGAGTCTATGTGACCTTTACGACGGGTTCTTACTGCCGTCAGGAGATGATTCAGAGTAACTTCTTGGCCAGCCTTAAGCACGGCTCCTAGTGCTGCTCCATCGGTCTTGTCAATATTATGTAGTAGACGGTAGATACCGATATAAGCTTTTCGTTCTTCCGGATTAATCTGATTCCCTCTCTCAAGCTTATATAAATAAGTGCTAAATTTATCTATCGATTGGATTCCTTCCTCTTCCTTCATTCGGTCAAGGATCTGATTAAGCTCATGAACTGGAATCTCAAGGGGATTAAATCCTTCCCTAATCATCTTTAGTGTAATTGCTGGGTGCATGTTTTCTATCAGAGAGGTTACCTCAAGATCATATGCCTTGATCTTAGCCAAATTTTCCTCATGAATCTCCATACTATTGTAAGCAAGAATTCTTACCGCTCTTTGATTTATAGCGGTATTTTCAATATTCATCTCGTCTAGTAGGGAATCTAGATTCCGAAAAGCTTTTTGAAGCGAATCCCCATATTCTCTATTGGGAACCGTCATCATGGTTTCATAGGCTTCTCCCGCTTCCATCAGCCTTGTCTGTAATTTACTGCCCTCTTCTAGCAAATTCGGTATTGTGACTATCCTTCTTTTAGACAAGGTTGCTCCCAGAATATATTCCGGAGCCTTTCTTAATTGCTCTATACTTTGGGTGGTTTCCTTTAATATTTGGATATTTTCCGGTGAAGCTTCTACTTCTGCTCCTTCCAGAAGATTTATATGATAACTATTTTCTAATTCTCGTAGCTCATCTACCAGTTTCTCCAGCCTCTCTGTCTCAATTCTTATTCCTTGCTTCTCCAGTCTTATCGCAGCTTCCCTTGTCATCTTAAGGCGGATTTCCTCAAGCTGTCTTCTTGCTTTTATTAGCTCCAAGGATTCCTCCATAAGACGAATATCCCCTGTGGTTTCGACTTCCTTCTTTTGATCTCCTTCTGAAGGATTCGTATTGGAGAATTGATCCTGTAAGGATACCAAATTTTTAATTGTTAATTCTTTATTTTCCTTTACTGCATAAACAAGGGTATCATCCTGGATTGAGGCCATATCTTGAGCTAGTTTTTCATAGGCAAGCTCCCCACTAGATGCTAGAGAGGTATCCATCGGTTCTACACCTATTTTCATGGCTTCAACAATCTTATCAAGAATGATTTCCTTGGTGGTTTCTGAGCGAATCGTATCTAGTTCTTTTTTGTATGTAATAGTATTTTTTGTTAACGGTAGCTGATTTTCAATCAGCCATTTTGCATTCATTAGATTCTCTTGATCCAGTTCATAACCAGCGTCTTCAATCGTATCTGTGACCTGAGGTAAAAGCTCCTGCCATGCCTCTGGCTGCAAATTTATCTTTTGCTCCTGTTTTGCAAAATCACCACTATAATAGGCTTTATAAATATTAGCAATCGTAGGCTCCTTGTCATTGGCGATCAGAGACTTTATGGTTCTATCATCGATTTGCTGAACAATCTCACTAAAGTTTAATGCAATTGCTATCTTATTGACTGCATCCTTGGTAACCGGTAGATTTTCTGCTGCCAATCTGGCTGCAATCTGTTTCTCGGTAGACTCGGTCTGAATTAGGTAAATAGGATTTGAAACATTTGCCGATTTTCCCTCACCAAACATAACCCTTACGTAATTTAATATGTTGTATAAATTCTCAATGGGTAGTTGATCGACAGAAAATCCTGCCTCTTCCAGCAGCTTTAAATCCTCCTTGGTTATTTTAGATGCAATTTCTTGCATCTTAGCCTTGGTATTATTAATTTCTTTTTCTTTTCTAGACTCCTGGTAGCTTTTCTCCTTCTGAGTTAAAAAAGTTTCCTTATCTTTATCCAGTCTTAAGATGGTAGCAACCTGTCGATTTCCCTCTATAACAGCTTCGTTTATACGCATTAGCTCAATCGTTTGATTATCTACACCTGTAACTTCAAATATCATTTCCTCCCCATGAACCGCATCCTTTAATACTTCTTGGGAGAAACTAAGCTTTTGTCCATGGAAATTTAAGGTGACCTGCTGATCAACCTGTACTACTACCCCGGTGATCTGCTGTCCTTTCTTTAAAAATTGCAACCACTGCTCTTCTCTATTCTCCGTTCTGTTCGTACGATTTGGCAGAACCCCCACTAACTTGGCCCCTTTTTCCTTACTTAAGGTAATCATCCTATCATCCTATCTCCGCCTGATTTATTTAAAACATACTTATTCAATATACTATTTCGGTAAATTTCGTATAAAACTTAAGTATTATCCTTTCGACTTCCTTAGTGATTTGTATCTATAACAAAATGTGTAAAACACTTCTTACAAGATACCTTATCGAATAAATATAAATAAAACGAATTGTATTTATCTATAACCCCATAGGAGGTTTTTATGTCAACTAAAAAAATCAGGTATATTTTTATTGTATTTTTGGGTATTCTGTTATTAGCCTTTGGATGTGACAGGAAAGATAATTCCGAACAGATACGGTCTGAGTTTGATTCTTTTATGAACGAATTGTTTGTTGAAACCGTGCAATCAGATTCCCTTTCTTTAAACTATTCTCTAGCCGAACCGGAAGCATATGGTATTGATATTGATGAGATTACTCTGGGCGAAGTTAGTATATCCCAGATGAAAAATGACTTACTAAAGATTGAGAATCATTTAAAACGTCTGAATTCTTTTAATTATCATTTATTAGATAAGGACCAACAGCTTACTTACGATATACTAAAGGATTATTTAGAAAGAGGTCTGGAATTTGGTCATTACCTTTATTATAGTGAATGCTTAGGCCCTACAACGGGCATTCAGGCCCAACTTCCCATCCTGCTGGCAGAGTATAGTTTTTATGAGAAATCAGATATTGATGAATACATTAAGCTTCTCTCTTGCGTGGATGACTACTTTGAAAGTATCGCTGAATTTGAAAGGCAGAAATCTGAAAAGGGCCTTTTTATGAAGGATGCTGTTGCTGATCGAATCATTGCACAATGTGAATCCTTTATTGCATCCGATGAAGATAATTTTCTCATTGAGTATTTTAATGAAAAGATTGAGAATTATGAGGGTCTAGCGGATAGTGAGGTGGCAATCTATAAGGCCCTAAACAAAAAAGTTGTCTTGGAAGAAGTGATACCTGCCTATGAAACTTTGATTGCTGTATTATATGATTTAAAAGGTACAGGAACCAATGATGCAGGACTTTACTATTATCCAGAAGGGCAGGCATATTATGAACATTTAGCCAAACATAAAACCGGTTCTGGAAGAACCATGGAAGGAATCGTTGATCTTTTGGAGGATGCAATTGCCAATGGTATCGTTAAAATAACAACCATATCCCTCACAGATTCCTCTCTTTTAGATAAATACATGGACTTTTCCTCCTTCCCTCTCACAGATCCGGATGAGATTCTGTCCGACCTTAGAGATGAAATATCCAAGGATTTTCCAGAGGCTATACCGGTTCAATGTAAAATCAAATACGTTCACGAATCCCTTTCCGATTACTTAAGTCCGGCTTTGTATCTAGTACCACCGATTGATAACTATATGGATAATAATATTTATATCAATGGAAATGATACGGAAACGCTATCCATGATTTATACCACCGTAGCCCATGAGGGGTACCCAGGACATCTCTACCAATGTGTATATTTTCGCAATCAAAATCCTGCCCCAATCCGTAGTATAATTGATTTTGCAGGATATGATGAAGGTTGGGCTACTTATGTTGAAATGTATTCCTATCATATTGCCGGAATCGATAAAAATCTTGCCAGCTTTTTGGAGGCCAATAATATCGTGATACTTTGTATGTATGCAAGGGCAGATATCGGAATCCATTATGAGGGGTGGACCAAAGAAAAAGTGATATCCTATGTCCTAAACTTTATAAATAATCGAAAAGTCGCTGAAAAAATCTATGATACCCTATTAGAAGAACCCGCCATCTATCTTCCTTATGCAGTAGGTTATCTTGAAATAATGGAGCTAAAAGAAATTGCAGAGGAGGAGTTGGGAGATGCTTTTGAATTAAAGGATTTTCATCAGTTTCTTCTAGATATTGGTCCTGCTCAATTTCATATCATAGAAAAATACCTGATGGAGTGGATCGATCAACAAAAATCGGGGCTACTTCCTGCTGCCGGTTGATTTAGAAAATTAATGCAAAATTAGTTCTATATATTGACATTTACAATTTAATTAATTATACTTACAGTGGAATACAATTATAATTATTTTTTATAATTAATTTTTTAACAAAGTTATTTTGAAGCAAGATGAATTGGTATTCCAATTTACTTGTCTATGAATAAAATACATTCTAAGAATTAGGAGGATACGAAATGTCAACGAAAGCATACTATAAGAGAGATGAAATTGGCGCTAATAAGCCTGGATTTGCTAAGACTCGCTCTATCATCGAAGCTGCCTTTTACGGTAATAATGTTATTAAAATTAATACCCTAAAGGAAGCATATGAGCTTGCTAAAAATTCTCCAGGTACCGTAGTAACTGACATGCCGGTTTACCGTGGTGAAGAGTTTGGTCTTGAACCAGATGCTAAGGTTTTATTATTCAACGATGGTTCAATTACAGGTCGTTACGCTGCAGCTAGAAGAATTGCTGGTGAGCCTAATGTAGACTGCGATAGGTTGGATAAAATTGTTATGGATGCAATCTATGATACTAGATGGAAGACCATGTACCATGCAGAAGTATTCATCGGATTAGATCCTGAGTTCATGGTAAAGGCTCACTTGCTTATTCCAGAAGGAGAAGAGAACATTCTATATTCTTGGATGTTAAACTTCCAATATATGTCCGATCACTATGTTAAAATGTATAAAAACTCGAGACCAATTGGTAACGAGCCTGATATCTATATTTTCTCTGATCCTCAGTGGGTTGGAACCACTCAGACAGATATTTGTGATGGCAAATGTTTATCCTACTTTAACACAGCTACTAACTGTGCCGCTATCTTAGGTATGAGATATTTCGGTGAGCATAAGAAGGGTACTCTTACCATTGCTTGGGCAATTGCAAATCGTAATGGCTATGCATCCTGCCATGGTGGTCAAAAGAGATATAACCTTCCTAACGGTAAATCTTATGTTGCCTCCGTATTCGGCCTTTCCGGATCTGGTAAATCAACAATTACCCATGCAAAACATGGTGGTAAGTATGATATTACAGTACTTCATGATGATGCATTTATCATTAATGATGAAACCGCATCCTCCATTGCACTGGAACCTACCTACTTTGATAAGACTGCAGACTACCCTACCAACTGCGAAGATAATAAATATCTGTTAACCGCTCAGAACTGCTCTGCTACTTTAGATGATGAGGGAAAAGTAGTTCTAGTTACTGAGGATATACGTAATGGTAACGGTCGTGCAATTAAATCTAAATTATGGTCTCCAAACCGTGTTGATAAGATTGAAGAACCGGTTAATGCGATCTTTTGGATCATGAAGGATCCTACCCTTCCTCCTATTGTAAAAATAAAAGGAGCTTCTCTTGCTTCCGTAATGGGTGCAACACTGGCAACAAAGAGATCCTCTGCGGAAAGACTTGCACCAGGTGTGGATCCAAATGCATTGGTTGTTGAACCTTATGCAAATCCATTCCGTACCTATCCTTTAGTAAATGACTATGAGAAATTCAAGAAATTAGTTGATGAAAGAAATGTAGATTGCTACATCCTCAATACCGGCGATTTCATGGGCAAGAAGGTTAAACCTTCCGACACTTTAGGTGTTATCGAAGCTGTTGTTGAAGGAACGGCTCAGTTCAAGCAATGGGGACCTTTCGAAGATATCGAAATCTTTGAGTGGGAAGGCTTTGTTCCAGATCTCAATGATCCTGAATACAAAGCCCAATTAACCGCAAGAATGCAAGATAGAGTTAAATTCGTAGAATCTAGAAATGAATTTAAAGGCGGTTATGATAAATTACCTGAAGATGCTCTTGCAGCTATCAAGAAGGTTGTTGACGAATTAAAATAAATATAATTAATTTTATGCCATAACAAATAAGCTGCATATAATCCGTTTTTGGATTGTATGCAGCTTATTTGCATGAGTCAAAGCTTTTAAGGTAAGATAACTAAAATGCTTATTCCAGGTAAACAAAAATTCTTTCATATTCTTTATGTCTTCCATTGTCATTGGTTCCTTCAATGCGATCATCCTCATTTCTAATTTTTTATCTATGCTGTGTATATACAAATGGTGATACAGGACATCGTAGATATATCCCATATCACCATTTAAACTATCTTGTTATTGGATTTCAGCACCTGCTGGCATATCCTTCTCAGGAACCATTAAAGATAAGTTGCCATCCGCATCCTCTGCACACAGAAGCATTCCTTCTGAGAGTATTCCAGCTAATTTGGCTGGCTTTAAGTTTACTACTACCATAACTTTCTTTCCAACCATCTCCTCTGGTTTGTAATGTCCTTTAATTCCTGAAACAATCTGCTTTACTTGGGAACCAATCTTAACCTGAGAGCATAATAATTTCTTCGATTTTTTAACTTCTTCACAGGCTATAATTTCACCAACCTGGAATTGAAGTTTCGAAAAGTCATCGTAAGTTATCTCTGGTTTTGCTTCTATATCAATCACGGAAGAATCCTGAGACTCATCGGAAACCGTATTAACTTCTCCATTTGTTGTATCCGCATTTGCATTCATCTCTTCCACTTTCTCTAGGATCTCCTTTAAATCCAAACGAGCAAATAAGATCTTCGGCGATTTTGTTACTTCATTTCCTGACTTATAAAGCCCAAATTGACCTAACTCTTCTAAGGTTCTAGCTTTGGTTGAAAGTTGATCCAAGATATTCTTAGAAGTTTCCGGCATAAATGCTTCCAGAATACTTGCACCTATACAAATACTCTCAACTAGGTTGTAAAGTACCGTTTCCAGACGTTCCTTCTTTGCCTCATCTTTTGCCAATACCCAAGGCATAGTCTCATCAATATATTTATTGCAGCGTTTGAATAAACTAAAGATTTCGCTGATTGCATCCGCTACCCTTAGTTTATCCATTTTCGCAATTACTTTCTTTGGAGTCTCCAAGGCTAAAGCCTTTAACTCTTCATCCACCGGCTCTGTAACATTACGGTTATAAACAGTGCCATCAAAATATTTATTGGACATGGAAATCGTACGGTTAACCAGATTTCCTAAGGTGTTAGCAAGGTCAGAATTAATCCTTTCCACCAAAAGCTCCCAGGATATGATACCATCGTTTTCAAATGGCATCTCATGAAGGACAAAATATCTTACTGCATCCACGCCGAATAACTTTACAAGATCGTCCGCGTAGATAACATTTCCTTTTGATTTACTCATCTTATCTGCAGAGCTTCCTTGAAGCAACCAAGGGTGCCCGAAGATTTGTTTTGGTAGAGGTTGCTCTAGTGCCATTAAAATAATTGGCCAATAAATGGTATGAAAACGTATAATATCCTTACCGATCAGATGTAAATCTGCTGGCCAGAATTTTTTATACTGCTCGCTACTATTACCATCCGCATCATAACCGATACCGGTTATATAGTTACTTAATGCATCCAGCCAGACATATACCACATGTTTGCTATCGAAATCTACCGGTATACCCCATTTAAACGAGGTACGGGATACACATAGATCCTGTAGTCCTGGAAGTAGGAAATTATTCATCATTTCATTCTTTCTGGATTCAGGCTGAATAAATTCTGGGTGAGTATTGATGTGCTCAATCAAACGATCTGCATATTTACTCAGTTTTAAGAAATAAGCTTCTTCCTTTGCAGGCTGAACTTCCCTTCCACAATCCGGGCATTTCCCATCCACCAATTGGGAAGAAGTAAAGAAAGATTCACAAGGGGTACAGTATAAACCTTCATAAAAGCCTTTATAGATATCCCCTTTCTCATAAAGCTTTTTAAAAATCTTCTGAACCTGCTTCTCATGATCTTCATCCGTCGTACGAATAAATTTGTCATAGGATGTATTCATAAGATCCCAAATTCTTTTGATTTCTTCAGCTACTGCATCTACAAATTCTTTTGGAGTTACCTTTGCTTCTGCTGCCTTTAGCTCAATTTTCTGACCATGTTCATCCGTTCCGGTCTGAAAATATACATCAAATCCTTGAAAACGTTTAAATCTTGCAATACTATCCGCCAAAACAATCTCATAGGTGTTTCCAATGTGCGGTTTCCCTGAGGTGTAGGCAATTGCAGTTGAGATATAATATGGTTTTTTACTCAATACAATCATTCCTTTCTATTTCTCATTTTCAAATATTTTTCCTTCCTGAAAGCAATCTGGATTACTCATTAAAATATCTGCCTCTCAGACAATTTAATATATGCATTAAAAAACTCCCGTCCTTAAAATACTTTAAAGACGAGAGGAACTCCCGTGGTACCACTTTAATTTACCTTCTCCCTATACTAGAAGGCCTCATTCACTGCATATAAACAGTTAGCAATATAACGGTTCGCTTCCGTCGCAGCCTAAGATATTAGATCCCTATCCTCAGTGCGCAGCTCCAAGACCATCTTCAACAGTTTCCTGTACTCATATTGAGCAGGGTTCTTTCCCGTCTCCCTTTCTCAGCTACCAGGGTTCTCTGTAAACCATTCCACTGTCTACTCTTCTTTTCACAGCCTTTTATCTATTCCTTTTTAATGGAAAGTATACCATTCCGTTTAATCTTTGTCAAAGGTTTTTGCCTATCCTCATATACATTCATACAATTATTATCCCCTATTTCCATATTGGATTATTCTAGCTAATTATGAAAATACACCTAATAATGATTATTCATTAATGATATTATTACCAACATCTCAAACTTGGTATTACAATTTTTTAAATAGAAATTAGATTAAATGTTTCCAAAATATAACCTAATTAAAATAGAAAATATAGGAAACCTATGGTATAATTATCCTGCCTAGGGCAAAGATCTAAATAATTATATAACAAATACAGTAGGAGTTGCTTATGAAAATATTGATCAAGAGGGACAAACTATTCTTTTTAATATTTCTAATTATTATTATCTTTTCTTCCTGTTCCCCCTCTCAAAGTAATCAAGAATCTGAACCCCATAATTATATTCATGAAGAAGTTGTTTCTGAGGCCTCTAAGGAATCAGAAAATGAAATTGATACTGCTATCGATTCGCAAGAAACAAGTTCTCCTATTCTTGAAACCACCAGATCCTTCAAAAACCCAGAAGGCAGCACAATGGAAACTAGGATTTTACCTCCCCAAGGATATGAAAGAATTCCATCGGATCCTAAGGAGATTACTACTTTTTTAAGGGAGTTCAAATTAAAAGAAGATGGAAGCAAGGTACTGCTATATACTGGTGAAGAAAAAAGCTTACAGGATGGTCATGTTGCAATTTTTGATTTAGATATTGGTGATAGAGACCTGCAGCAATGTGCAGATTCCATTATTCGAATTTATGCTGAATATTACTGGTCCCATGGAGAATATGAGAAAATTGCCTTTCATCTAACCAATGGGTTTTTAATGGAATATACAAAATGGAGGGATGGTAATCGTCTTAAGGTTGAGGGAAATAATGTCCGTTGGGTTAAAACAAAAAACTATGATAATTCCTATGAATGCTTCCGTGACTATTTAAATATGGTGTTTGCCTATGCTGGTACCCTTTCCTTATCACAAGAATGTGAATCGATTGAAATAGAAGAACTTCGTCCCGGTGATATGTTTCTTCAAGGAGGAAGTCCTGGACACTGTGTTTTAATTGTAGATATCGCAGAAGATAAGCATGGAAATCGTTGCTATTTAATGGCTCAGGGATATATGCCCGCACAGGATTTTTATATACTTAAAAATCCACTACATTCAGAGGATCCCTGGTATTATGCTTCTGAAATCACCTTTCCTTTTCATACCCCCTCATGGACCTTTCAGGAAGGATCTATTGTTAGATGGGCTGATTTTCCTTTAAACAAGGCTGAAAATCCTACTCTACCTCATAATAGCAGGAATGCAGCTTCTATACCCGCTATGTCTAGGGAAGCCTATAGCTTTTCGGAAAATAAATCTTCGGTTACTCTTCTTGCAGTAGGTGATAATCTAATCCATGCAGAAGTAATTGATAGCGGACGAAAAGAAAATGGTAACTTAAATTATGATCATTTATATGCCAATATTAAGGAAGAAATCTCTGAAGCAGACATCGCTATCATCAACCAAGAAACCATCCTTGGAGGGGATGATTTTGAATATACGGGATACCCAGCCTTTAATTCCCCCACAGAAATTGGTGATGCGATTGTAGAAGCAGGTTTTGATGTGGTTCTCCATGCAACAAACCATACCTTGGATAAAGGATTAAAGGGCGTTTTAAATACCTTTGAATACTGGAAACAATATCCACAGATTACCATACTTGGGATTAATGAATCATCTGAGCAAAGAGAAGAAATTAGAATAATAGAAAAGAACGGGATCCGTATTGCCATGCTGAACTATACCTACGGGCTAAATGGCTACCGTATTCCAAAGGACATGCCATATCTTGTCAATCTGCTGGACCGAAAGCAAATGGAGGCAGATATTAAGAAAGCTGAGGAACTCGCGGATTTTACGATCGTATTTCCTCATTGGGGAACCGAATATGTCTATGAACCAACCAAGGAGCAAAAGGATCTTTGCCAGTTCTTTTACAAAAATGGAGTAGACTTAGTTATTGGTACCCATCCCCATGTCCTGGAACCTCTGGAATGGATAATGGATGAAGAGGATAAAAAGATGCTAGTCTATTACTCCTTAGGTAATTTTATGTCTTACCAAAAGGAAGCTCCACGCATGCTGGGAGGAATGGCAAAGGTTACAATTAGCAAAGATCATAGCGGAACCTATATCAGTGAAGCAGGAATTACCCCCATCGTTACACATTATGAAAATGGTCCTTCAGACTATAACTATGGGATCTATAAACTTATGGATTATACTCCTAGCCTGGCCTCAAAACATGGTGTTTCGGAAATCGCCAAAAATGGTCCTATGGATTATAATACAAGCATAGCTTTAGCCAAACAGATCCTAGGTGACTGGTTCCCTAGGAAATAAATTTGACATCTTTTTTCTCTAATTTATGGTGTTTTACTAAAGAAAATAATTAAATAAAATAAAAATAAGATTGGCCAAAAAGGTATCTCCTAATGGATATACGTTTTAGTCAATCTTATTTTATAATTACTACCCTCTCGCTCTTCCCCACTTCTGCCTCTGGAAAAATACCTTCTCCAGTACTAGCTTTTTTAGATTAACAAATTTTATACAATTTGTCAATAGTTTTTTAATTATTAAAGCAACTTTTAGTAATATTTTATAGATCTATTTACTTTTATATCCATTCGGATACTTGCTCTGCCAACGGTAAGTGTCTTCACACATTTTATCAATACCACGCTCAGCCTTCCATCCTAATTCTTTAAGAGCTTTGCTTGGATCCGCATAGGTAACAGCAATGTCCCCTGGTCTTCTTGGATCAATAACATAGGGAAGTTTTTTCCCGCATGCTTTCTCATAATTGTGTATAATATCAAAGACACTATATCCAACTCCTGTTCCCAGGTTATAGGTTACCAATCCAGGGTTCTCCTGAAGCTTTTCAATTGCCTTAATATGTCCAAGGGATAGATCTACAACATGGATATAATCTCTTACGCCTGTACCATCCGGAGTATCATAATCATTTCCAAATACATGAATCTTGTCTAATACACCAGACGCCACTTTCGCAATATAAGGAACAAGGTTGTTCGGAATTCCGTTAGGATCTTCTCCAATCTCTCCACTTTCATGGGCACCGATTGGATTGAAGTAGCGAAGAATTGCAATATTCCAAGAAGAATCCGCTTTATAGATGTCCCTTAACATCTCTTCAATCATAAGCTTTGTTCTACCATATGGGTTGGTAGCTGATAGCGGGAAATCTTCTGTTACAGGTACGGTTTCAGGATCACCATATACGGTTGCAGAAGAGGAAAATACTAAATTCTTAACCCCAAAGCTTTCCATTACCTCTAGTAATGTAATTGTACCACTTAAATTATTTTTAAAATATTTTAAAGGAATTTCACAGGATTCTCCGACTGCTTTTAAACCCGCAAAATGAATAACCGCATCAATATTTTCTTTGGAGAAAATATCTGTTAATGCTTCTTTATCCAACAGATCTGTCTCGTAGAAGCTAATTTTCTTTCCTGTTAATCGCTCCACTCTGTGAATCGATTCTATTGAAGAATTACTAAAATTGTCAAATGCAACCACATCATAACCCGCATTTAATAATTCTAAATTTGTATGGCTGGCAATATATCCAGCTCCTCCTGTTACTAAAATTTTCATAGTCCCACTCTCCATTGTATAATTTATTCTACTTCATTTTACCCTATATTCAATGGTTTGCAAATAGAAAATTGTTGCTTCTAACATAATCTACCTAAACTGATAAAATTAACTTGCCAAATAAAACAAAGTCTTTTATTCTTAAGCATAATAAGCAAGGCCTTAATATCGGTATTAGATTAATCTATATTACTGTATTTTTATAATAAAATTACGGTATTTTATAAATTGATTTTTTATCTCATACTAATATAGGAAGTGGTGAAAAGATTGAATAAGCTGATGTTTCAAAAGGCATGCGAAGAAGTCATCGGCCAAAAGTTGGAATCCAATGGGATTGGTACCCTCGGTGAGAAAACTGTACATTCCGTTTTAAAGAATTATTTGGCCCCTGATCCTTCTTACCATGAAATCAAAGTAGGACGCTATGTAGTAGATATCTACAATGACCATGGAATCATTGAGATCCAGACCAGAAGCTTTGAAAAACTTAGAAAAAAACTCGAAAGTTTTCTTGGCTCAGCATCGTTAACAATTGTATATCCTATCCCCAGGACCAAATGGATTCGATGGATTAATCCACAAAATGGGGAGGTTAGTCCACCTAGGAAATCACCCAGAACCGGAAAACCTTATGCTATCTTTCCGGAATTATATAAGATTAAGAATTATCTTAATCATCCAAACCTAACCATTAAAATGATCTTAATGGATATGGAGGAGTACCGTTTACTAGATGGATGGAGTAAAGATCGGAAAAAAGGCTCGACCCGTTGCGATCGGATACCAACAGAGTTGATTGATGTGATAACGATTAAAACAGCTAGGGACTATCAAAGTTTGATACCCGATTCTATTAAAGAACCCTTTTCATCCAAGGATTTTAAAATAGCTGCAGGGATATCCTTATCTCAATCACAGGCTACTTTAAATATTCTTTCTCATGTGGGAGCTGTAACTAAATCTGGTAAGATTGGAAACGCCTTTTTATATACTAGAACCTGCCTTGATCAGGATAATTAGGGGTTTCTATTATAAATACTCGAAAATGGACTATAGTTAATTTAATTTAAAAGTAAAGTTTTGCAAATTATTTATCATTTGTATTAACTTGTGATATACTAAAAAGTAGAGAAAATACATAATGAAGAAAAGGAGGTTGAAAGGGCCCTACACAATCGCCCTTTCGTATGTATTCATGAGCACAGATAAGCAATTAACAAATGAGGATGAGGTTTTACAGGCAAAGGTGGAAGAAAGTACTGAGACAGCACCTGAGGTTATCCCTTCTATGGATGATTTTAAAGATCAACTGGATCAATCCTTTAAAAAGATTCAAGAAGGAGATATCCTGAAAGGCACCGTAATTGGAATTACAGATACTGAGGTTACAGTGGACCTTGGATATTACACAGAAGGAATTATTAAGCTAGAGGAATTAAGCAATGATCCTCGCTTTTCAATTAAGGCAGATATCACATTAGGTGAAGAAGTCTCAGCAGTCGTGCTTTCTGAGGATGATGGCCATGGTAATATCCTACTTTCCCGGAAACGGGCTGATGATATTTTAGCATGGGAACGTCTAACTGAAGATATGGAAAACCGATCAGTGCATAAAGTAAAGATTGCTCAGGCTGTAAATGGTGGTGTCGTAACCTATCTATATGGGGTTCGTGCTTTTATTCCAGCTTCCCAACTTTCTATCGCTTACGTAGAGGATCTTCAGACTTGGGTTGGAAGGGAAGTAGATGTAATTGTTATTACTGCTTCTGCAGAGGATAAAAAGTTAATTCTCTCAGGTAAAGAGGTTGAGAAGGATAGAGCCATTGAAGATCGTAATAGTAAGATCAGACAACTTCAATTAGGTCTTGTAACAAAGGGAACCGTAGAAAAGATTGTTCCCTATGGTGCTTTTGTTAATATTGGAGATGGACTTACCGGCCTTGTTCATATCTCCCAGATTTGTGGTAGAAGAATTAAATCACCTAATGAAGTTATTAAAGAAGGGGAAGAGGTAACGGTAAAAATCACGGATCTTAAGGACGGAAAAATAAGCTTAAGTATGAAAGCGGTAGAGGAAAAGGAGGATATTATAGATAATATCGAAGAAGTGCCTTTCACCTATACTAGTGGCGGGGAAGCAACCACTGGACTGGCTGATCTACTTAAAAACATAAAACTTTAATATTAAGGGCCTTCACTTTGCCTTCACGTAAATAAATTAACTGCTAGATGCGATAAAAACATTTATCTCATCCTAGCAGTTATTTAATATCCTTTGTCCATATGCAAAGGGCTTATCATATTTTCTAGGAAAGATGCTTTACATTACTCCAAAAACAAAGCGTTTTCTTCCCTTTTTGGCAGCCTTCTTTTCTGCTTTTATTGCCTGATCATCCTTTTTCTGTTTTTCTAAATTTTCTATAGCTTGTTCTATGGTGTCCTCTTCAACTACAGTTCCAATGGACTCCGCCACAATATTATTGTATTTTTCTAAAACTTCCTTTTGATACTCATCCTGCAGATTCTGATTACATCTACGAAGTTCCTCATTTAAGGAAAGCATCTTTTGGTCCAGATAGGCTACAATTTCAGAGCATTCCTTTAATTCTTTCTTAATATGATCTGGAGCATTCCCTTCAAATTTATAGTAAATCTTATGCTCTAGACTAGCCCAAAAATCCATTGCAATCGTACGAATCTGAATTTCTACCTTGGTGTCTACCGTTCGGTTTGATAAAAATACTGGTATGGAAACAATCATATGATAGCTGGTATACCCATTTTCCTTTGGAGACATAATATAATCCTTAATCTTCAGAACTTTTATATCACTTTGCTTGGCAATCAGATCCGCTATACGATAGATATCCGAAGTGAAGGAACAGATAATACGTATCCCGGCTACATCGTTGACGTACTTAATTATATTTTCAACCCTTAGTTCTCTTCCATTGTGCCTTAATTTTTTCGCAATACTCTGTGGTGATTTAATCCTCGATGTTATATGTTCGATCGGATTATATTGATGTGCCAATTTAAATTCATTATTAAGAATTTCTAATTTTGTATTGATTTCCTTCAAAGCAGCATCATATAAGAGAAGAGCATTATTCCATTCTTCTCTTTCATCATAAAATACAGGTAAATCCATTTGTTCATCACTACCTTTTACTTATTATATTTTTATGCTGGTATCTATGTGTATTTTTGTGTATATTTGTATACATTTGTATGGTCTGTATAATAATTCAAGTTTAATTATTCATAATATGTTCATTATTCTCATTATATCATAGAATTATGAATAATTCTTGAAGATTGCAAAACTTAATTAAAAATTAAGAATCTGATAAATTCGTCATTTAAAAAATAATTTTTATATTTGTTTTTTTATAAAATGTTTAGATTTTCATGGAATTTACATTTATTTAAAATTTTGGTTGACAATAAGTTTTATAATGGATATAATATTGGGAGACTATTACAGAAAGTGAGGTAAAACATATGAAGACAAGAGCAAATGGATTAAACAATAAGAATAGCATGAAAACTTTATGTGAGATTACCTCATGGGTTAAGAAAATTTTATTTTTGTAACTGGATTCTCTCCTATTTTATTACCAATTGGAGAAAGACTTTAAGTTACTATATTATTTATTTTCTGGACGAAAGCTGCGGTATATCTTACTGTGGCTTATTTTTATGCCCATATTTAACAATAGAGCAAAGGGGAGTATATATGCAAGGAAAACTAGTTAATAATTGATTTACCTACAAAAGTGCAACTGATTGAAACAAATACTTTACATCTTGGTTTGGAGAACGGAGGAGTTTATGAAGAAGAAAATATCCTGGTATATTTTTAAATATTGGTATACTTATTTATTTGCTATCCTTTGTATTATAATTGCAGTAACCTTAGATCTACTATCACCGCAGGTTACTAAGCGTATTATAGATAATGTCATCGTTGGCGGGGACTTGGACCTTCTTCCAAGGCTTCTACTTCTAGTATTTATGATTGGGTTAGGACGATTTATTTTTCAGTATGTAAAAGAACTACTTTTTGATATCAATAGCTCCAAAATTGCTGCTGGTATGAGAAAAGATCTATTTCAACATATTCAAAGTTTATCGCTTAGTTTTTTTGATAAAAACAATACTGGTGAATTAATGTCCCGAGTTAAGGATGATATTGATCAGATATGGAAAGCGGTAGGCTTTGTCAGTATGTTAATCATTGAAGTTGCTATTCATACTACAATTGTACTTTACTGCATGTATAATCTAAGTCCTAAGCTTGCCATCATACCGACTATCATGCTGCCAGTTATGGCTGGCTTAGCGGTGTTTATGGAACGCAAACTAGGAAAAATCTTTGAAGAAATTAGTGAGGAAAATGCGCAGTTAAATACAGTAGCACAGGAGAATTTATCCGGTGTTCGAACAGTAAAAGCTTTTGCAAGGGAAAAGTTTGAGATTCAAAAATTTCTTTCCCGTAACAAACGCTATTACGAACTCAATATGAAGCAATCTAAGGTATTCATCAAATATTATCCTTACTTTCAATTTGTTACTAAGCTCCTACCCATGATTATCATTATCATAGGTGGCTATCAGGTGATCCAAGGAGAGATTTCCCTTGGTACATTGGGTGCATTTACGGAATATTCAATGAATATTGTATGGCCTATGGAGATGCTAGGTTGGCTGTCCAATGAATTTGCATCAGCCATTGCTTCCAATAAGCGTATCAAAAAGATATATGAAGAGAAGCCTTTAATCACTGAAATAGATAATCCAATATTGTTGGATGAGGTGAAAGGGGCTATTAAATTTAATCATGTTTCCTTCTCTATTGATAACAAATTAATTCTAAATGATATTAGTTTTAACTTACCTCCCGGGAAAACCATTGGTATTATGGGTGCCACAGGAACCGGAAAAAGTTCGATCATCAATCTCTTGCAACGCTTCTACGATGCAACAGAAGGTGAGATTGAGTTAGATGGCATAAATATTAAAAACTTGTCCCTAAAACAATTAAGAAAAAATATTTCCCTCGTAATGCAGGATGTTTTCTTATTCTCAGATACCATTAGTGAGAATGTTAAAATGGGAGATCGATATCATATAAAAAAGCATGAAATTATTGAAGCAGCAACTTACTCTCAATCGAGAGACTTTATTGAAAAGATGGAAGACCAATATGAAACCATTGTTGGTGAGCGGGGTGTTGGGTTATCTGGAGGTCAAAAACAAAGAATTAGTATTGCAAGAGCCTTAGCCAAGAAAGCTCCGATTCTGGTATTGGATGACTCCACCTCAGCCTTAGATATGGAAACGGAACATTTGATACAAAAAGCCTTATCGCAGATTGAAGCCACAAAAATTATTATTGCTCACCGTATTTCTGCTGTAAAAAATGCTGACGAAATTATTATTCTCGATGAAGGAAGAATCGCAGAACGTGGTACTCATGAAACACTTCTTGGTGAAAAGGGATACTATTATGATACCTACATTGCCCAGTATGGAGAGTACTTGGATGAATTAAAGAAGGATGCTGTATCAGATCCTGAGGAGGTGGCAGAATGTCTGTAAATGCAATTAGAGACGACGAACATATGCAATCCGTCAGTAAAAAAGCTACATTAACCAGGTTATTTCGATACCTACTTGCTTATAAAGGCCCGATCGTAAGTGTAATTATTATCATGTTGCTCACCGTAGCCATATCCATCATCAATCCCCTAATTTTAGAACGGGCAGTTGATGTTCATATCGCTAATAACGACTTTGAACGGCTTTTAAAACTAGGTATGTTTGCCGTATCCATTAATATAATATTTGTTATATTGGTAAAGCTACGAATGTATCTTATGGCTAAAATTTCAAATCACGTACTATTGACAATCCGACAAGAACTTTACTCCCATATCCAAAAGCTTAGCTTTAACTTTTTTGATAGCCGGCCTACAGGTAAAATATTAGCTAGGATTATCGGTGATGTAAACTCATTGAAAGATGTTTTATCAAACAGTGTTACAACCTTGATCCCTGACTTTGTAACAATCCTTGCTGTTGTTACGATTATGATCGCTAAGAATTGGCGCCTTGCTATGGCCTCTTTAATCAGTCTTCCCATAATGGCTTTAGGTATGTGGTATATCGAGACCAGATCTCATCGTAGGTGGCAAATTCACAGGAAGAAAAGTTCTAATCTAAATGCTTTTATCCATGAGGATCTCTCTGGAATGCGAATTATACAGAGTTTTACGGCCGAAGATGAAACTGAGGAAGATTTTGATCAGTTATTAAAAGAACATAGAGACTCCTTTATGCATGCTGTAATATTAAATGATGCCTTCGGCTCCGTCATTGATATCAGCTGGGGTATCGGTATTATCTGTATGTATTATACCGCTATTAAAATTCTACGAATCGGTTCAGACAATGTTGGTACCCTGATTGCCTTTGCAACCTATATCTCTATGTTTTGGCGTCCCATTATGAACTTAAGTAATTTCTATAATCAATTGATTACCAATATCTCTGGTGCAGAAAGAATCTTTGATATTATGGATACAAAACCAGATATCACAGACTCTGAAACAGTTATTGAGTTACCAGAAATTAAAGGAGAGGTTGTCTTTGATCATGTGTCCTTTTCTTATGATGAGGATACGAAGGTTCTAAATGATGTCAGCTTTCGTATTAATGCTGGAGAGACCATTGCATTGGTTGGGCCAACGGGAGCTGGCAAAACAACCATTGTAAACCTAATTAGCCGATTTTATGATATTCAAGAAGGAACTATAACCATTGATGGTTATGATGTTAAGGATGTTTCTATTGAAAGCCTTAGAAAACAGATGGGTATTATGACCCAAGATAATTTTCTTTTCTCCGGGACAATCAAAGATAATATCCGCTATGGGAAATTAGACGCAACGGATGAAGAAATTATCGCAGCCGCGAAAGCTGTAAATGCCCATGATTTTATCATGAAAATGGAAAAAGGTTATGATACCGAGTTGAAGGAACGGGGGGCAGGTCTTTCCATA
Organism: Clostridiales bacterium; assembly: GCA_012519195.1. Taxonomy (GTDB): domain Bacteria; phylum Bacillota; class Clostridia; order Lachnospirales; family Lachnospiraceae; genus Mobilitalea. Next base: position 25,613 of record JAAYQP010000256.1, read on the forward strand.
GGGCAAAGACAACTTCTGGCCTTTGCACGAACTATGGTTTCCATGCCAAAAATATTAATTCTTGATGAAGCTACTTCTAGTATCGATACCCATACTGAACTTTTGGTTCAACAGGGTATAGAAGCATTACTAAAAGGAAGAACCTCCTTCGTTATTGCACATCGGTTATCTACCATTCGTAAAGCTGACCGAATTTTTGTTATTGATGATGGTAAGATTAAAGAGGAGGGTAGCTCCGATGAGTTACTAGCCAAAAAAGGTCTGTATTATAATCTTTACATGGCACAGTTTAAAAACCTTTAATCTTTTCAATCATTGGCTTTCGAATTGTTTCCATAATTTATCAAATTTATCGAATTCTAAAGTATTTTAAAAGGCTGTAGCAGATATTTTAATTTCCTGCTACAGCCTAACTTTTATTTATAATACTAAAGTAAGCACTTGGATCTTATCTTAAAAACGTCGGTCCGATAAGGTAATGATAAAACTGGTTCCCTTGGTAAACTGAGATCGAACTTTAATCTTACCTGTATGTGCCATAATAATTAATTTTGCTAAGGATAGCCCTAATCCATGTCCAGATATATTTTGATTCCTTACATTGTCCGACCGGTAAAACCGATCGAAGATATGTTCCATATCCTTTCTTGTCATTCCGATTCCTGTATCCTGCACAGTAATCACGCAATCATCATCGATATTTTGACAAAGGATAGTAATCTTATCCCCGTCCTTTGAATATTTCACTGCATTATCTATAAAAATACGAATTGCCTGTTTTAGAGATTGCTTATCCCCATAGACAATAACATTCTCAAGGATTGGACTTTCAATTACCCTGTTTTCCACTACCAATCTGGTCTCTTTTATCATGTCTTCTACAACAGGTCGCATATTAAATCTTTTCTTTTTTAGTTTTAAAGTTTTCTTATCATGCCTAGACAAGAAAAGCAACTTCTCAACCAGATCCTGCATAGATCTTGCTTCATTTTGAATTGCTTCAATAGATTCTTTCAATACTTCTTCATTGGTAGTTCCCCATCGAGAAAGTAAATTTATATAGCCCTGTATCACTGCAATCGGAGTTCGGAGTTCATGAGATGCATCGGATACAAACTGTTTCTGACTCTCATAGGAGGTTTCGATCCGATCTAACATGGCGTTTATAACTGTAGCCAGATCCTTAAGCTCATTCTTGGTACCCTCCAAATTTAAACGTTCGCTGTGTAGGTTATTTGCCGTAAGTCGATTTGCCGTTGCAGACATGATACGAAGAGGCTCGAAGAGTTTTTCATCGTTTCTTTTTCCCTTATAAATGATCATAACCACTAGAACCAGATAAAGGATAATCATCTTCCAAAGAAGAGAAAAAAAGTTTTGGTACCGACTAGTCATATCATATTGGAATTCAGCCTGATAATTAATATGATTGACCGTAAACTCCTTTATTTCATTAATAACCAATTTATTATTTTCACTATCTTTATCATAGTGGATTCCATGATAAAATGCGTTTTCAGAGGAAGGTAGATATGCAATATCATTATATACTTCCTCTTTGCTATCTAAATTTATTATTTTAAGGGAAAGTCCCTGTATATAATAAGGGTTTACCAAATAAGAACTATCTTCCTCAAATGTCTCAATAATTTTAGAGGCCATATCATCATAATTTTCCTTCTCTGTATAAATATAAATAAGAAAGAAAACAATCATAAAAATAATACCATGGGTAATTAATAATTTGAGGTAGTTTAACGATATTCGAAATACAATAGAAAGACGAAAATTGCTTAACCACTGTTCTTTCTTTTCTCGAATTGGGAGGATAATTTTAACAAGAATATTTCTGATGCCTTCAATAAGTTTCTTTTTCATAAGTTCCACTGTTTCCTCCCTTCTAGATACTAAAGTACATATTCTATGTTTCATCTTAATTTAGGATTCGTGAATTAGTTTGCCATTCGTCTTGTTGATACCTAAGCCCCTTCTAATTTCGGCTAATCTTTTATTATATATCCTACGCCTCGAACTGTAGTAATTAAATGGATATTATATTTATCATCGATTTTCTGCCTTAAATACCTGATATAAACATCTACCACATTCGTATCACCGAGATATTCGTAATCCCACACATTGTTTAAAAGCTGTTCCCTGGTTAGAACAATATTCTTATTTCTCATCATATATTCCAGTAGCTCATATTCCTTCTTTGTGAGGGTTAGTTCATTATTTCCATAATAGGCGCTATGGCTGGTTAGGTTTAGTTTCAAATCTCCAATTTGTAAGATATCTATCTTCGCCTCCGTCATTTGCTTTTTCCGATTTAATGCAACTCGGATTCTAGCTAATAACTCTTCGATGGCAAATGGCTTAGTCATATAGTCATCTGCTCCCATATCAAGGCCTGCTACTTTATCCATTACATCATCCTTTGCCGTTAACATGATAATAGGCACTCTGGATTCCATGCGGATTCTACGACATACTTCAATTCCACTGAGTCCTGGAAGCATAATATCTAGTATGATCAAATCAATATCTTTCTGTAAAGCATTTTGTAAGCCAGATCTGCCATCCCCTGAGATCATTACCTCATATCCTTCATGTTTTAATTCCAACTCTAGAAATCTAGCTATTTTCGCTTCATCTTCTATAATTAATATCTTTGCCATCTCTAAAACCTCCTTTACACGGTATCCCTTACCATTGTATCGATAACTCTTAATATTTTCAATATATCCAGGATTAAATTTCTATTAGAAATTGTACTGGTAACCAAGAATACCTGGTATCACCTCACTTTGCCTTTGCGTAAACAAGATGAATTTGTAAGTCATTTACTTGTTATAAAAAAGAAATCCTATAAAGTTTCAACATCTAGTGCTAAAACTTTATAGGATTTCTTTTTTACATATTAATTACAGTAAAGTTATATTGGTATCACTTAGATCTAAGGTGATATCAAATAACTCTTTTTATGAAGATAAGCTTAAATTATAAGACGCTTTTAACTGCATTAACAACATTTTCTGTAGTAAATCCAAATTTCTTAAATAGTATTCCTGCTGGTGCAGATGCTCCAAAGCCCTTCATTGTTACCGTAGTACCATCAAGGCCTACATATTTACCCCAACCAAAGTCCGTTGCTGCTTCTACAGCAACTCTTGCTCTTACCTTCTTAGGAAGAATACTTTCTTTATACTCCTCAGGCTGAGCTTCAAATAAATCCATGGATGGCATACTAATAACTCTTACATCAATTCCTTCCTTCTCAAGTTCTGCTTGGGCATGAATTCCCAATTCAACTTCAGAACCACTGGCAAGAATAATTGCATCTGGAGTTTCTTTCTTGGAATCAGAAATTATATATCCACCCTTTAAAGCTTCCTTAGAAGAACCAGAAAGTTGAGGAAGATTTTGTCTTGTTAAAACAAGAGCGGTAGGTGTCTTTGTAGATGTTATAGCATAGTACCAGCCTGCAGCACATTCGGTTGCATCTGCTGGACGAAATACGGTAAAGTTAGGCATAGCACGGAGCATTGCAAGTTGCTCAATTGGCTCATGGGTTGGTCCGTCTTCACCAACACCGATACTATCATGAGTAAGTACATAGGTTAATGGAACTCCCATTAGGGCAGAAAGTCTTGCCATAGGCTTAACATAATCACTAAATACAAAGAAAGTTGCAACATAAGCCCTTAGGCCGCCATGAAGCATTAAGCCATTTCCTATTCCTGCCATCGCTAGCTCTCTAACACCAAAATGGAGATTACGTCCAGCGTAATCATTCTTTGAAAAGTCTCCCATATCTGTCATATAGGTTTTTGTTGATGGAGCTAAGTCTGCAGAACCACCTATGAGATTTGGTAAGTGGTTTTTAATTTTATTAATCATTTTACCAGATAGATTTCTTGTGGCATCCGCCTTGTCCTCAAATGCCCAAAAGTCTTCGTCATCAAAAAGATCCTTCGCAACATTCTCATCATGGTATTTATCCCAAAGAGCTTTCATATCCGGATATTCTTTACTATATTTATCAAATAGGGCATTCCAATTCGCTTCATCCTTAGCAAGTTCTTTGGCCAGCTTATTATAGTTATCATAAACTTCTTCCGGAACATAGAATGCATCTTGGCTTGGCCAACCTAATCTTTCCTTCATAGCTCTTATATTATCAGCTCCAAGAGGTTCACCATGGGCACTAGCAAGGCCTTCCTTAGGGCTACCATAACCTATCTTGGTTTTTATCGTAATCATAGATGGTCTTGATAAATCTGCTTTTGCTTCTTCAATAGCGGCACCAATCTCTTCCAGATTATTACCATCTTCCACGACTAAGGTTTGGAACCCAAAGGCTTCAAAGCGTTTCTTAACATCCTCAGTAAAGGCAATATCCGTATCACCTTCAATTGAAATTTTATTTGAATCATATAGAACTATTAATTTACCTAAACCTAAGGTTCCTGCTAGGGACATAGCTTCAGAGGTGATACCTTCCATCATACAGCCGTCTCCACCAAGCACATAGGTATAATGGTCAACAATTGGATATCCCTCTTTATTAAACTTTGCTGCAAGATGAGCTTCCGCCATCGCCATACCAACGGCCATCGCCATTCCAGCTCCAAGAGGTCCTGTAGTAGCTTCCACTCCCACCGTATGACCATATTCCGGATGTCCAGGTGTTAAGGAATCTTCCTGACGAAATTGTGATAAATCCTCAATTGTTAATCCATAGCCAAATAAATGTAATAGGGAATATAATAACATGGATCCATGGCCACCGGATAATATAAACCTGTCTCTATTTGGCCATTTAGGATTTGCAGGATTATGTTTCATATGTTTTGCCCAAAGCTCGTAAGCCATAGGCGCTGCCCCAAGTGGTAATCCCGGATGACCGGAGTTTGCTTTTTGAACACCGTCAGCGGATAAAACTCTTATGGCATTCACTGACATATTGTCGATATTGCTCATTTTTGTTCCTCCTTAATCGTATATATATGAATAACATGTTATAATAACCTAATTAATATTTACTATTGTTACTCGTACATTTCTAAATATACAATAATTTATACTGTTCTGCAATCGTAATATTTAAACCTTTGCTTTAACATAAAGAAAAATATATCCCTGATCTTACTGCCTCAATCAGAGACAAAATTATGGATCATTTTATCATATTCACTTGGTAAAGGCTCTTCAAATTTTGCATCCAATCGAATTCTTAGTTCCTGGTTAATAATATATGATCTACTTGATTCTTCGCTTCTTTTCTTTAAGAGCAACTTATTTCTGTTTTCCAATTGTTTAAGTCTAATATCCTCAGGTACTTTAATATAATGTAATTCCATTGGAATGCCTGCCCTACGAAAATAATCCTTTGCTATGTCTCGTTCTTTTTTTGTCCAATAACCAAAATCAATTATAACATACATGCCGGATGATATGATCTGTTCAGCCAATTGATAGAAGTACCGTTCACATCTAAGTGCGATATCATCATGACGACCACCTAGACATTCATCCGATAATTGCAACATTAGATCATCTACCGACAATATAATGGCATTGGTTTTTTTTCTTAACTGCTCAGCATAAAAAGTTTTCCCACTGGCGATCTTCCCGCATAATATAATAACCTTTGCCATAAGGACCTCCTTGTTTCTTAACAACCTAGCGCTTATTTGTAGATTTATCTAATGCAAAAACGATTATTGGTATAAGGATAAGTTGTAAAAGAATCCCTGGGATTCCTGATATAGTAGCAGCAATAATGGAGACCGGCTTTGGTACCTCTAATCCAAATAATTCTCCGGCGGTCAAAAGTGCTAAGCTATAAACAATTCTGCCTACCAACATTGATAAAATCAGGCTGATATGTAACTTTAGATTTTTTCCTAATACCGTAATTTTAGATAATAGATACATTTCCATAAATAATCCGGAAAAGAAACCATATGCCCCTAATTCAAAGGCCATAATAATATTCATTGGAAACATTGGCATTCCAAATAGGGAATTGAGTAAGGGGGTTAAGAAACCAATCCATAATCCATAGTACTTTCCTAAGAATAGTCCAGCTATAAAAACCCCTAAATGCATTGGTAAGAACATCTGGCCTAATGCAGGCTGTCCCATCATATGGAATACCTTAGGTAGAAGGATTCCAATTGCAAGTAAAAGTCCACCAATTGATAATTTTTGTACATAATTTTTATCATTTTGCTTCATCTTGGTTATCCTCGCTTATTTTTATTTATTGTATTTTATAAATTCAAATTCTTTAAAACTGATTATGATTCGTAATAATATTTTTAGATATCATTACCATTGCTATATTACACTATTACTATAGTGCTTGTCAAAGCTATGCTGTAGATTATTTCTATAGTTTTGAAAAAATATCACCTAAGCCTGCCTGTATAAAAAGATCTACTTCTTTATCATATGGAGTAACGGTTTTATTAATAAGTACCATTTTAGACCCATGGTAATACTGTATTAGGCCGGCTGCCGGATATACTAAAAGAGATGTCCCTCCAATTAGTAATATTTCTGCATGGGTTATTAATTTTATCGCTTCTCTTAAAATATTACTATCTAAGCCTTCCTCATAAAGTACAACATCTGGCTTTATGATTCCACCACAATTACAACGGGGAATCCCTTCCTGTTGCATGATATAGGATAGATCATAGAAACTGCCACATTTCATACAGTAATTTCGATGGATTGATCCATGGAGCTCCAATACATTAGAACTACCTGCCATCTGATGTAAACCATCGATATTCTGTGTAATTACTCCTTTTATCTTTCCTTCCTTCTCCAATTGGGCTAATTTCATATGTGTAATATTGGGTTTTGCATCTGTGTATATCATTTTATCCCTGTAGAATTTATAAAACTGCCCTGTCTTCTTCATAAAAAAAGTGTGACTAATAATCGTTTCCGGAGGATACTTGTATTTCATGTTATATAAGCCGTCCACACTACGAAAGTCCGGTATTCCACTCTCTGTAGACACTCCAGCACCGCCAAAAAATACAATATTATTACTCTCTGAGATCCATTTCTTTAAGGTTGTAACCGCTTCTGCTAACACAGTTTGATAACACCCCTATTAGATTATAAAGAAACTTAGACTACCTACCTTACTACTTCATTGAGATTTGATAAAATCCTTCTATTAACTTGTTGTACTTTATTTGTATACTTATTATACTAATATTGCTATAGCTAAGTCAATTACATCAATATAAAATACATTTAGCTAAAACGCCCTTTACTTACACGAAAACCGAAAATACTCACATAGCGTATTTCTCCGATGCTGCTTACCGACATTAATCTCTTGGGTACACTTTTACTTATGCTTTCGGATAAATAAAAAAGACCTCTTATGAGGTCATCTTTAGTGAGACATCCGGGACTCGAACCCGGGACACCTTGATTAAAAGTCAAGTGCTCTACCGTCTGAGCTAATATCCCGTATTATATA
>JAAYQP010000257.1 GCA_012519195.1 Clostridiales bacterium
ACCCCTACGATGGTAAATAGTAAAGATGCTCCAACCCCAATAAATAGAGACAGGCGTAATGCTTTTCGAATATTTTCAGGTTCTCCTTTACCCCAATATTGCGCTGCAAGAATACTGGAACCACTGCAAATCCCAGCCATAAGCAAGGCAAAGACGAAAAAAATCTTGTTGGCCAGACCAACCGCAGCAACGGTCGCTTCTCCTAATTGCCCAATCATTATGGTATCAATCATATTTACAACGGTATTCAAAAGGTTTTGCAATGCAATTGGTAAGGTAATTGCCATCGTTTTCCTAAGAAAACTTTTATCCCGCAACATAATCATTAGTTGTTTCATTATTCAAGCACCGTACCTTTCTTCTAAAAGATAAGTAATTAACTAGAATTTTCGAAAAATAGATATAGAAAAGCTGCCCATCTTAAGGACCGATGCCTTTGGGCAGCTTCTTGAATACATCATCATAAATCAAAGCAATGATTTATCCTAGATTGAAATAGGCTAATTATTTTCTTAGGCCTAAACGCTCGATTAAGGAACGATATTTTTCGATATCTGTCTTAATTAAATATTCCAATAATCCACGTCTTTGACCAACCATCTTAAGAAGACCTCTTCTGGAATGATGATCCTTTTATTCGCTTTTAGATGCTCTGTTAACTGATTGATTCTCTCTGTTAGAAGAGCAATCTGTACCTCCGGTGATCCTGTATCTTCCGGTGTTCTTCCATAAGCTTTAATAATTTCCTGTTTCTTTTCTTTACTAATCATTGTGTATTCTCCTTTCAATGAAACGCCAAATACCAAGAAAAGGTCGGAGCTTCCGATTTCCGAGTATTGGCTCTATAACTACCTAGGTATATTACCATATTCTAAATATCTTGTAAACCTATTTTTAAAAATATTTAATGGAGTATCCACTATAACTTAAGTTTTATTTTATAATGATTATTTTACCAAATAATCCGATTTATCAAGCAGATCACCACAGGCAATAAAAATAATTGCTGTAAATGCGACGCTACAAATCGTGAAGGGCAAGGTACTTAAAAACCGTAAGGACTCGGGTAAGATCATGGCTACAATAACTGAGGAAATGATGGAAGGAGCCAGGACAATCAATAAAAGTCCGATGCCAACAAAAGCCTTTGCTAACATATTCGGCTGACCACCTAAAACCCTCTGGTACATGACGGTCAATCCAACATATAAAACACCAATCCCCATATAGGCAAGCGCAAGGAAAATCGCAGTTAAGGGATCCGTACCACCTAAGAGTGCCATGATGCCAAAGATGAATACCCCGTCGACACAGGGTTTCAGTAAGGAGGTAATAGAAGATGCTACTATTTTCTTAACTGACTTATCTGGGATTAGGTAGATATAGTGCTTGGAAAGCTCAAAGTTTAATGGGCCAAAGACGGTCATAAAAAATAGGATATAAGCAAGCGTGCCTAGAATAATATAGCCTGCAAACTCATTTCCCTTCATATTATAAGCTGCAATGCCAGTACCAATACAGGCAAAAACTGTATATCCATCGATATAGACAAAGCGACTTCTACGCTTCCTCTCCAATCGATTCTTATATGCAAGTACAGCGGCTCCAATTCCCTTTATGGCTTCCTTATTATCTTCTTTAATCTTAATCTTTCGATTTGATTTGGGCGAATACTTCCTACCTTCCTTGGCTGCCTTTAGTTTCTGATCCGTAAGCTCTGTAGAAAGAAGGACATCTTCATAGTAATCGGACTTGCCGGAGGTTAGTAGATAAATAAATAAAATGCTAAATATCGTATAAAAAATGCCGGCCCCAAGAACCTTTATGAAGATCTCTTCGATGACCCCTTTAAATAATAGGACTGCCCAACCTGCAATCGGGATAAAGCCAAACCAATTTTGGTCTACCATCCACAGTAAAGCATCCATGATATCCGTCTGATGACTTCTTTGGTAGACTAAGGCAAGAGCAACCAGTATTGCACCGGCAGTAATAAATATGGCTTGAATCGCTTTTTTTCGGACCAAATTTCCATTGCTAAAGATATAGACCCCAATGGATATCAGCTGGCAAGCAAAAATCAACAGCACATAGATTAGGAGCAATATAAGAATTTCTCTCATGCCATAGCCAAACTCAGATTTGAGTGTTCCAATTTGATAGAGGATAAAAAAGGAGGCAAGAAAGGTCTTACCTAATGTACTTATAATGCCATACAGAAGAATCTTCTTGGGGGAAATGGGTGCAACAAATAGAAGCCCCACATCGGACATGGTAAATAGTGTAGATCCTGTAGAGAGTCCGGTAGTAATATTAATACCTAGAAATAAAAAACCAAGTCCTGCAATGATTAGATAGATAATCCTTTCATCTGCAAAATCCATCCCATAATTCATCTCTTCCGTAGCAAAAACTGAGACGACGATTAGTAATATGAGCATGGCAAAGACAAATATATTAAGTATTAACAAGGCTGGCTTCTTCTTGAGTGACAGAATACGATTCTTTAATTGGGTTATTAGTAAATACGATAGAGCCTTCATCTATTCCATTCCCCCTATGCGATCCCTATTACTTTCCGTAATCTGAAAGAACAATGCTTCCAGATCTTCTCCGGTTCCTGCGATTTCGCTCCGGGTTCTTCTGGCTGCTATCTTACCATTCATCATGATGTTCGCACTATCCCAGAACTCATCAACACTATCTAGCATATGGGTACTAATTAGAATCGCATTCCCTTTATTCCTGCGCTCTATAATCAAATTTTTTAATTCTTTAATCGCATGGGGATCTAAGCCTACCATTGGCTCATCCAAGAGAATCACTTTAGGATCGGTTAGGATACCGCAGCAGATACTTACCTTTTGTTGCATCCCTTTTGATAGCTCACTCCCTAATTTTTTTCTCTTATCTTCCAGTTCAAATCGTTCCAATAAGGCTTCTGCCTGCTCTTTCCAATTTTCCAGGGAATATGCCCTAGCAATGAACTCCATGTGCTCCCAGACGGTGAGCAAATCATAGAGGGCAGGCATCTCCGGAATATAACCAAGATCCCTCTTAGCCTGCAAGGATTTATTCTCATTTCCGTTAATGTAGATATTCCCCTTAAATTTCAGTAAACCGGCAATGCATTTTATAATCGTTGATTTACCTGCACCATTCGGTCCAAGTAAAACAGAAATCTCCCCTGGATTAACCTCAAAGCTAATATTGTCATTCGCTATCAACTTACCATACTTTTTTGTTACTCCATTTACAGTTAACATAGATGGCTCCCCCCTTAAAATTACTTTTATAATAATTTCGAAACTTATAAGACAATATAATTTTATATACAACATATACATTTTCTGAGCGAAGTTTGCGTGCGAACACGCCACGGAGCGAAGAAATTCGTATATGTTGTATATAAAATTGATACAGTAAAAATTTCGCGAGTTCTTAAAATAAGTATTATACTATCCCTCAAGATGAAAATACTTCCTTGCCTTTATGATATCCTCTTGCATTTTCTCCCTTAATTCTTCTAAGGTATTAAATTTCAGTTCCGGTCTGACATAAGTCATTAATTCGACTTCAATTATCTTTCCATATAAATCTTGATCAAAATCAAAGAGAAATGTTTCTACTCCCTTTTTCTCCTCTGCCCCAACCGTTGGTTTATAGCCAATATTGGTAACTCCATAGTAGTACTTATGATCAATTAAAGTTTTAGAAGGATAGACTCCGCAAGGAGGTAATAATTTATTCGTAGGTGGAGTAATATTGGTGGTAGGCATGCCAAGAGTCCTACCGATTCTTCTGCCATGCAAGACCTCTCCTCGAATGCTATAGGGTTGTCCCAACATTGCATTTACCATTTCCATATTACCTTCTTTAAGCTCATTTCGTATTAGTGAGCTACTAATAATATGCTCCCCCCATTTTTTCTTTTCACATGCGATTACTTTATAACCATAGACATCCGCATATTGCTGTAGTAGTTCAATATCTCCACGGCGTTTATATCCAAATCGAAAATCATTACCTACTACAATGACCTTAGCATCCAATTTATCAACGAGAATCTCTTTGATAAAATCCTCCGGTTCAATGCTTCTGGTTTCCTGTGTAAATGGATAGGCAACTAATACATCAAGTCCACTGTTTTCCAGTTTCGCTCGTTTCTCCTCTTCCGTATAAATTTGCTCAAACTCTTTATCTGAAAACAAGGTCGAGGGGTGATACAGAAAGCTAAACATGATCGCTTTATACCCTTGCTCCTTATATGAAATAACCTTTTCAATCAGATACTGATGACCTAGATGGATACCATCGAACTTACCTAGGGTTACAGCACTATTTTTAAATTTAAAGTCCGTTATGCCTGCAATATATTCCATTCTTTCCTCCCGTCAGCTTTGCCAACGACTTAAGTGATAATTACAAAAACATCTTAACCGGTTTATAGCATTCTTTCTCTATATCATACTGATAAATTCCGATAAATAAATGATTCGAATCATAGACACGAACCCAGCCAAGTTCTGGTTCTTTCGCCGGGTGGCTAGTATGTTCTTTACGAAAACTGTTTCCATTATAGATTAATTTATGATACTTAGGGGTTACCGTTATCTTAGGGTAAGTACCCAGTACCTGATCCATCGGTAGGATCACTGTGTCAATCCTATTTTCCTGAACAATTTGTTCTATCTCAGCTAATTTATAAGCATTTTCAATTTTAAAGCTGCCTACTGCTGTTCTGGTAAGGCTTTTCATGGTTCCACCACAAGCAAGCTTCTCTCCAATGTCATGGAGCAGGGTACGTATATAGGTTCCCTTTCCGCAATCAACCGACAGGGTAATTTCATGATCTTTCTCATTCATCTGAAGGATGCGGATTGCATCGATTCGGACTTTTCGCCGTTTCCTCTCAATTTCGATTCCTTCTCTCGCCAGCTCATAAAGCTTTTTTCCATTAACTTTAATTGCTGAATACATCGGTGGTAGTTGCATATATTCCCCAATAAAGCTATTAATGGCTTCTCTAATCTCAGCTTCTGACACATGGACTTCCCTCGTACTTAGAATTTTGCCCGTGATATCCTGCGTATCTGTAGTAATCCCCAGCTTAAGGACTGCTTCATAGGTCTTATCCTTATCTGTGATAAGCTCCACCAGCTTGGTAGCCTTACCAATACAAATCGGTAATACCCCTTCGGCATCGGGATCAAGGGTTCCAGTATGTCCAATTTTCTTAATTTTTAAGATACCTCTCATTTTAGCTACAACATCATGAGAGGTATATCCTTTTTCCTTATTGATATTTATGATTCCATTAATCAAAGCGGTACGCTCCTTCTGGCTCTTCAAATTCCTTTAGCTGTGCTTCAATGTGGGGAGTCAGATTATTGATTACATCATTCAATACACCATACATGGTACATCCAGCGGCCATGACATGACCACCACCACCAAAATATATGGCAATTTTACTTACATTTACCTTGCCATTGGATCGCATACTTACCTTAAATTCATTTGGATTCGTTTCATAGATGAAGATCGCAACCTCTACCCCTTTGGTAACTCTTAGTTGATCAACAATTCCTTCTAAATCCGTAGATCTAGCCTGATAAAAGTTCAGGATCGACTGTCTGATTGCAGATACGATTACTTTACCTCCCAGTACAAGAATACTTTCCATCAAGCACCTTCCCAAAATCTGATTCTGCATGTAAGTTTTTGAATAGAAGGATTCATCGATTAGTTTTGAAAAATCGATTCCCTTGTTAATTAGTTTACCTACAATGTTCATCGTCTTTTGGGTTGTATTGGAGTGCTTAAATACACCGGTATCATGAATGATACCAACATAAAGGGAGCTTGCAATGTCCTTGGTAATCTCCTCTTCCTCCAAGAGGGTAAAGATTACTTCACTGGTCGAAGAAGCATCCGCCACCACATGGTTTACCTGAGCAAAGCCAGTATTGCTGATATGATGATCGATATTCAGTGTTTTCTTGGCTGTATCAAAGTATTTTACTGCATCACCCAGGCGATCCAGACTTGCACAATCTAAAGAGATAAACAAATCATAGTCTTGATCCCCATCACAGGTATGCTTGATTTCATCAATGGCACCTAGCATTGAAAACTCATTACCAAATGGTTCTAGGTATAGGTCTACGCTTTCAATGCCAAACCTCTTCTTATTACGGTTCAAATATTGATAAAGTGCCGTAGAAGATCCAATGCAATCACCGTCCGGTCTAACATGGCCGGCGATTGCAATCGTTCTTGCACCCATTAATTCCTTTTGAAAATTCTCCATTGCTATCACTCTTTTCTTTTGAATCATGGCTTTCTTTCTAGCTAGTCGATCTCTTAATCCTCTATGGAAGATTCTTCTTCCTCTTTCGAGATATTTTTGTTAACCTCATCGATTAGCCTTGACATATTTACACCATATTCAATTGAATTATCAAGAATAAAGGTAAGTTCCGGGGTATTTCTTAAGTTCAGTTCCTTGGCAAGCTGTCCACGTAGAAAAGAGGCAGCGCTTCTTAGTCCCAGCCGGGTGGATTCTTTTGATTCTTCATCTCCGAGCACACTGATATAAATCTTCGCAGTTTTTAAATCCGGAGCAACCTCTACAGCGACAATCGATGTCATAGGATTAATCCTGGGATCCTTTAATTCTCTGTTGATTATATTGCTCAGCGCTCTCTGTACTTCAGCATTGATTCTGGTGTTTTTAATACTGTTTTTTCTCATTTAATCACCAATCCCTTTCTTTCCCGGTAAGAAGCTCGATTATGATTATCTAGGCACTTCCGCCATAATATAAAGCTCAACCCGGTCGCCTTCCTTGATGTCATTAAATTTCTCAAATACCAGTCCACATTCATAACCGGCAGCTACTTCCTTAACATCGTCCTGGAATCTCTTTAAGGATGCTAAATCACCTTCAAAGATCTTTTCATCTCCTCGGTAAATTCTAGCCTTGCAACCTCTTTGGATTTTACCATCTAATACGTAGGAACCAGCGATTGTTCCAACACCGGAAGCCTTGAAGGTCTGTCTTACCTCAGCATGACCGATTACCTTTTCTTCATATACTGGATCTAGTAAGCCCTTCATGGCGTTTTCCACATCATCAATCGCATTATATATCACTCGGTAAAGTTTTATGTCAACTTTTTCACGATTCGCAGTCTCCTTGGCAGCATTATCCGGTTTTACATTAAATCCGATAATAACTGCATTTGAGGTACTAGCTAAGATCACGTCGGATTCATTGATGGCACCAACACCACCATGGATCACTCTGACTGCAACCTCATCGTTACTTAGTTTAATCAGACTTTGTTTCATTGCTTCTACGGATCCTTGAACATCTGCCTTAATAATCAGATTCAGTTCTTTGATATTGCCAGCTTGAATCTGGGAGAATAAGCCATCCAGTGATAATTTCGCCTTGGTATCGGCAATTAATTTCTCCTTACTCTGTGTAATAAATGCTTCCGCAATATTTCTGGCTTCTTTTTCTGTATCCGTTACCATAAAGATCTCGCCAGCATCCGGCACTTCATTCAGTCCTATAATTTCAACAGGTGTAGAAGGCGTAGCTTCTTTTACTCTTCTACCCTTATCATCCACCATAGCACGAACCTTACCATAGCTGGAACCTACGGCGATATTATCTCCTACATGTAGGGTACCCTTTTGCACTAAGATGGTAGCAACAGGACCTCTACCCTTATCCAGCTTAGCCTCAATTACAACACCTCTCGCATTGCGGTTCGGATTCGCCTTTAATTCCATCATCTCAGCCGCTAGTAGTATCATTTCAAGAAGCGTGTTAATTCCCTCTCCGGTATGGGCAGATACTGGAACAAATATTGTGTCACCGCCCCAATCCTCAGCGATTAATTCATATTCCGTTAATTCTTGTTTTACTCTTTCTGCATTAGCACTTGGCTTATCAATCTTATTGATTGCTACGATAATCTGCACACCTGCAGCTTTCGCATGACTGATTGCCTCTACGGTCTGTGGCATCACGCCGTCATCAGCAGCAACAACTAGGATGGCAATATCCGTAGCCTGTGCTCCTCTCATACGCATAGAGGTAAATGCCTCATGCCCTGGAGTATCAAGAAAGGCAATTTTCTCTCCATTGACTTCTACAATGGATGCACCAATGGCCTGTGTAATGCCACCAGCCTCCCTTGAGGTAACATTCGTCTTCCGTATTGCATCTAGCAGAGAAGTTTTACCGTGGTCAACATGACCCATAACACAGACTACCGGAGGACGCTTCTCTAAGGTAGCTGGATCTTCCTCTTCTTCCTTGAGCAATTCTTCTACTTCATTAACGATAACTTCTTTCTCTGCTATAATATCATATTCCAAAGCGATCTCTTCTGCCTCTTCAAAGGTTATCTCTGAATTGATAGAAACCATCTTACCTTCTAAGAATAATTTCTTTACAACCGCTGCAGCAGGTTTCTTCATAAGATCAGAAAGCTCTTTAATTGTTAATACCTCAGGTACTGTAATTACTTTGATTTCCTCTTCTTTTGGTGTTTCTATAGGCTTTGGCTTAATAAACTGTCCCTTTTTCGGTGTAATTTTAGATTTCTTGATATTATCTTCGTCATCACGGTAAGCAACGCCGATTTTATCTTTATAATTCTTCTCCTTGTTCATTCTGTCCCTATTTCTCTTGTTACTATTATCGTTCTTTTCTGCAACTTTTTGGTCTAAGATCTGTTGATCAAAAGTCTTTCGTTCATTTCTTCCAGAGGTAGCTCTTTTTGTAACACCTCTGTTTCCTCTATTCGCATATCCTGTATTCATATCCTCATCTTTTTTAAATCCAGCATCATATCCTCCGGACCTTGGTCCACCAACTGGCCGATCCTGACGAGTGTAACCACCGGGTCTGTTCCCACCCTGTGGTCTTGTACCATCTTGTCCATAAGTCCTTGTTCTGCCTTGGTTGGTACGATTATTATCTCTTTGACCTGGCTGCCCCTGCTGATTATATCCCGGGCGTGCCCCTGCACTAGCCGGTCTTTGCCCAAATCCTGATGGTCTTTGGGTATTGGTGCCGTATGGTCTCTGATTGCCCATACCGGACGGCCTCTGTCCCTGCTGGTTACGCTGTCCTGTGTTGCCGGTTCGCATACCTCCTGATGTTCTTTGACCAGAATCCTGCCTTTGGCCTGCCATCCCTGTTGATCTTGTACCTTGCTGCCCTTGTTGGCCTTGCTGTCTATTCTGTCCTGTGCTTCCCTGTCGCATTTGTCTTATTCCTGCCTCTCCTGCCGGCCTTTGACCAACTCCGGAAGGTCTTTGTGGACTTGTTCCGGAAGGTCTCTGTGTTGTTCCAGATGTTCTCTGACCTGCTCCTGATGAAGCTGTCGCTGTCGCCTTCTGGCCTACTTCACTAACCGATTTTCTATCTGATTGACTATTCTGAACGGAGGTTCCCTGTCTTGTTCCTCCCGGTTGACTAGATCCTGCATCAACTGCTGGTTTTTTACCTGCTGCGACGGTTGGTTTCTGACCGGTGGATTGTTCTGGTGTAACGGTCTGTGGAAGAAAATGTCTCTTAACAGCAGCTATCTCATTTTCTTCGAGATTACTACTGTGAGTTTTCTTTATTCCCATGGACTTTTCCAGAAAATCCTGTATGTCTCGACTTTCTATTGGATTAACTCCATTTTTTATATTATTTATTAGATTTTTTAGCTCAAATACTTTCATCTTCGCCATACTTACTACCTCCGTTTTAATCACTGTATCATTTTCAATTGCTTATCGATTGCATCAGCCAACCCCTGATCAAGTACCGCCAAAGAAGCTCGGATCTCTTTACCCATTGCATGACCTAACTCGTCTTTTTTGCCAAAAAAGCGAATCGGAACTTTATAATAAGTACACATATTGGTAAACATTTTCTTGGTATTATCCGATGCATCCTCTGCTACGATAACTAGGGCTGCTTTTTTTTCTTTCACCGCCTTTTCTGTTGAAAATTCACCGCTCACTATATTACGGGATTTTGTTGCGATTCCGATCAGATTAAATACTTTTTTTCTCTCCGGACTCAAATACTACCATCTCCTTCTCCAGCACCTCAACCACATCCTTCGGAATTCCAGTCTTCAAAGAACGTTCCAATCCCTTTGAGTTATTTGCTTTATGCAGACATTCGATGGACTTGCAGATATAAGCACCTCTGCCATTCTTCTTGCCCGTTGGATCAAGTGCGATCTCTCCCTCCGGTGTTCTGACGATACGAATTAATTCCTTCTTACTTTTCATCTGTCCGCATCCAGTACACATTCTGAAAGGTATCTTTTTCGCCATCTCTATTCACATCCTTAATATCCCATGATTTGAGATTCACTCTTAATATCTATCTTATAGCCGGTTAATTTTGCTGCTAATCTGGCATTCTGTCCTTCCTTACCAATAGCAAGGGATAACTGATAATCCGGCACGATAACTCTTGCACTCTTCTCGTATTCATCAACATCGACCGATATTACCTTTGCTGGACTTAGGGCATTTTCAATCAATTGCGCAGGATCATCGCTCCAGTTAATGATATCGATTTTCTCGTTTCTAAGTTCCCGAACAATTGCATTTACTCTTGCACCATTTAAACCGACACAGGCACCTACCGCATCTACATCCGGGTTGTTGCTCCATACCGCCATCTTCGTTCTGGAGCCTGCTTCTCTTGCTATGCTATTAAT
>JAAYQP010000258.1 GCA_012519195.1 Clostridiales bacterium
AATCCGTTTCACATAATACATTCTACAATCAATCAGTATGTTTGTCAATACTTTTCTCATATTTTTTCACAATAGCCTATCTTATAACTGAAATAATATAAGGAAACAGTCGAAAAAAACACATAAAAATGATCGGGTATATCTTCCCTACGCCCCTATTTTATATTTAATAGGAAAGAAGTTCTTTCCCTTAAAGTGATAAGGAAGTTTCATATCCGATCTCTTTTAAAAACCTATCCACTTTCTACTCCCCAACTGATTCATTTTTAACTTCTAACTATTTCACTTTCAACTTTCTAACTATTTTAGCAATAAGTTATTCCTCAATATTTAATTTTGCACAAGAACCTCGGATCACTAATTCCGATTGTATCAGCTGTATTCTAGGGACCTCTTCTCCTCGAATAGCTCCAAGTGCTGCATGAACAATTTTCTCCCCAAAATTCTCATAACTATAACTTACTGAAGTTAATTTCGGGGAAGTTACTTCCGCAATAAAAGTATTATCAAAACTTACAATTGAAACATCTTCTGGCACGGATATGCCTCGTTCTGTCAAAGCCCTCATGGCACCAACAGCTGTAAAATCGTTAATAGCTATGATGGCTGTCGGCAACTTTTCCAAGGCAAATAACTTCTGCATGCATTCATAACCGCTCTCATCATCGTATCGTTTTCCTTCAACAATGAACTCATTTCGAACATTAATTCCATAACGTTTTAGCAATTGTTTATATCTGGATCGCTTGTCCACCGTAGACTGTACATTATCCCTTCCTCCAATCAAGGCAATGTCCTTGTGGCCAAGAGAAATTATATATTCCATGACTATTTCCATCGCCTGCATTTGATCAATATTAACCCGGTAGCAATCTGATCCATCCAATTTACCAGTGATTATCACTGGAATCACATTTGCTATTCGGTTTACATGGTCAACAAAATCTATATTCGACACAAGATCATCAACCCGACCACCTACATTAATAATGGCATCCACTCTCTGTTCATACATCTTCTCTAAATAGATATCTTCAAGCTCAGGTTCTCCTAAGGTATTACAAACCATCAAGGTATAACCATAACGACTGGCTACCTTTTCACATTCCAAAAACACCGTTGCATAAAAAGGATTTCGTATATCCGCTACAATCATACCAATAATATTACTTTTCGTTTCACTTAGTCCCCTCGCCAAAGCATTCGGCTTAAAATCATATCTTTTGATCAAAGCCTCAATCCGTTCTTTTTTTGCTTTACTTACCCTTGCACTGCCCGTAAGTACTCTAGATACTGTAGCAGGTGACACCCCTGCCTCTTGAGCTATATCGTATATCGTTAAATTTTTCTTTACAGCCACAGATTATCCTCCTTTCTCAAGAAATCGGTTTCAAGCATATTGTATCTCGAAAAGATCAATAATGTCAACCAATTTTCTTCTTACATTTACAAAAGTGTTTATTTACTATTCTACATACAGTTTTTCTCAAATCCGTTTAGCCTCTCTTTCAGAAACAATAAATTTCTGATACATTATTTTCTACCTTGTAAATTGTAAAAGTCCTAATTTATATATCTAGGTAATCGATACCTATTATAAGTTAAGTACCATAATATACTCTTCTTCATTATCAGTCTCAATCTGAAACCCAAGCTTCAAATACATCTTAACCGCATAATTATCCTTCTGGACGGATAAAGAGGCTTTTTCATATCCTGCCTCTTTTAAATGCTCTATCATCTTTTTCATTAATTCTGTTCCAATCCCTTTCCCTCGATACTCTTTCAAAAGCGAGATTGCAAATTCCGGGGTTTCATCATCGATGCTACCATAACCATCAATATTTCTTACCCATACCGCGCCAATCAGCTTTCCATCCATCTCAGCACACAAACAGTAATCATCCTGTTTACTTCCGAAGTTTTGTATGTAGACCTGAAGTTCCGGCCTCTCAATGATTGATTTTGGTGCCAAATTATTATCATCTTGCTGAAAAATTGCTTCATACAGAAATTCCTTAAGAAGAGGATATTCGTGCGAGTACATTTCTCTGATAATATATTTCATGATTACCTCCGTTAATTGCACAAATTCATATTTTTTTTAAAATAATCTTTTGCTCGATTAAATCCATGGTAACTAGTAGATTGCACTTCCAAATCTGGTCTGAATTCAATTCAACCATTGTTATGTAGGGCAATCCCTTAGCCTGTGCAAGATCATTTACTTCTGCAATGTCCGTGAGAGTAAGTTCCAAGTCACCAATCTTAAGAGGAATATCAATTAAATTGTCCGGTTTATCATTTATGGAACTGCTACAATCAGGATTATAGAAATAGGAAGAGTTTTTTCCCGTATCCAAATAAACCATGATGGGCTGATTATTATATTCGGCCTCAAAGAAAAGTAAATCTTGCTGACCTTGACTTATTGACTTATATAGTGGTAGTACAACATATTGATCCGCTTCCAATTTCGAATAATCAATGGGATTACTACTAATAGCAATTCTATGACCTGCATAGTCTAGTGTAATTACTTTTGAAGCAAAATAAGACAATCCTATTAATCCATCAAACTTAGATGACGAATACATAGACCAATCGGCTATTCCGGTGGTTATATCCTTATACATTTCTTCAAATACGATCATTTCATCAATTTTTATCCTCTTACTCCATCCACGGTGGGAACCATCTCTATTAAGTTCCTCGATTTGATTTAATAATATATAATCAATTTTGTCCTCAACAACATTGGTAAATTGTAATCCACTTCCACATCCTGTATCAAAGATCAAATTGAACTCATAATTATTAACTTGAATCGGTATCTGAGGGACACTCCTATCTCCTGCAAAGTGAAAGGTAAGTTTATGTATTTCATTTTCCTTATATCCTAAGTCATTCGACCAAGTCTTATCTCTTATGAGAGCCAGTTCAAATTTTCGGGTGAGATAACCACTTATTAATAGGATGATAGCAGACAAGAAACTTATAAATATAATAGCTTTTTTCGATTTCATTCATTTATCCTTTCTTAAATACTGTAAAACTTTTTTTATATGTATATTTTACCAGTAATTTTTATGATTTCAAACTTTTTACCTTGTATTACCCACATTATCTCACTATAAATTCGGTATTATGTGAATGATATTATAAAGCAGCCTAATAAGGCTGCTTTTCTGTGTATTAAAAATATTATATTCTTATATTCCAAGGGCTTCATTAAAAGCTAATAGCAATTCTTTTTGATAGGCTTCATAAACTTCCCGGTTAATAGCTTGGGATATGCTTCTTCCTTGAGCTTTTGCCAGCTTTCTCCTTCCTTAGCTATCTTTTTAAATTCCTCCGAACCAATGACACTTAAACCTTCTTTGGGCGGTACAATCTCATTCTTCTTTTTATGAAGACTAAGGTATGCTTTTAGACCAAGAATACGCATAAGTGCATCCTGCAAATGTTCTTCGGTGATGATACCTTTCTGATAACCCTCCATCATGTATTCAAATTTTTATATCACAGTTTTTTATACTAAAATCGGAAAATACTAATCATAGTTTTTAATACGATAGGGTGTCAACTAAAAAAACCTTCCCTGTACTTTGACCGAGTCTGGGAAGGTTTTTTTAGCGCATTACATACAATTATGCAAAACACCCTACCACTTTATATGATAGGGTGTTTTAAAGACTTAATGCAATTTGGCATTCATTTATTTGATTTGTTTCTGTTTTTTTTCGTGATTTATAGACGATCTTTGCTATTCTCTACTACTCTTAATCGTACTTTTGCTCGCATTAGTTTATTTTTGGCTACTTCTTTTCTATGATCACTAGCATCCCCGGAGGATAAAACACCTTCCGCTTGTGCCTTAGCATGTTTTGCTCGTTCATAATCAATATCTTCAGCCCATTCAAAGGTAGTTGCAGCAACAAGAACCTGCTCCTTTGTTACTGTTAATATTCCACCAACGCAAGCTGCACGTCGTATTTGATCCGTATCTTCTATATAAACCCGGCACTCTCCAGCACCAATCGCTGTAACATATGGTATATGCCCTGCTAGAATAGATACTTCTCCATCAATTGTTCGTAGAGAAACCTGCTTTGCTTCTCCATCGAAAAACAATCCATCCAATGATACGATTTTTAGATGAAAACTGCTCATAGGCTATTCCTTTCTTGCTTTCTCAATCGCCTCGTCGATGGTTCCTACGAATAGGAATGCTGATTC
>JAAYQP010000032.1 GCA_012519195.1 Clostridiales bacterium
CGATGCTGTTGTATTATTTACAATACTTGATAATTCAAACTACGGAAACTCTATAAGTCTGAATTCCTTGGAGTTTGACTTGAATAGTCCGGGTTCAATTTTCGCTTTAAATCGCTCTGGCTTGATGAATAAAATTTCTGAAATCGTTAGTGAGTTTAAAGATATCACTTTTACTGACCAAGCAGGGATTAAAGAGTTGCAATTCAAGAAAAAATCAGATGCTTTCACAATTTTAGATACATATTATGGCAAATAATTTCACAACATCGGTAAATATTATCAGGGACACTGATAGGGATTTTAACTACATCCCAACACCTAATGCTACGCAAGTTGTTAGCCAAATAGTCAATGACTTTAAGAAAGGAATTCGTTCATTTAATGTGGTTGGAACTTATGGTACGGGCAAATCTTCCTTTCTTTTGGCATTTGAGCAGAGTATTAGAGGAACAAAACGCTACTTTGAACCGAATTTCTCAACAAATCCAAAGTATGATTTTGTAAAAATAGTTGGGACCTACGCATCCATAGTAGAACAGTTTTCTGATGTTTTTGAGGTTCGAACTAATAAAAATGAGCAAGAGAACATTTTATCTGAAATATTCAATCGATACCATTCTCTAGGTAAAGAAAACAAAGTACTTTTTATTTTGATTGATGAATTTGGGAAGTTTTTGGAGTACGCAAGTAAACACAATCCTGAAAAAGAGCTTTATTTTGTTCAGCAATTGGCTGAATTCTGTAATAACCCAAAACACAATATTGTTTTAATTACCACAGTTCACCAAAGTTTGGAATCGTATGCTTATTCACTAAGCAAAACGCAACAACAAGAATGGACTAAGGTAAAAGGGCGTTTCCGTGAAATTACTTTTAACGAACCTGTTGAACAACTTTTGTATTTGGCATCTGAATATGTTGCTGAGCATTTTGAATCCAAAACTTCAAAATCAGAAATTGATAAATGCTTAAAGCTAACTACGGCAACAAAGGCGTTTAACTTTAATAAATATTACTTAAAAGAAATTGCTTCAAAGCTATATCCTCTTGATATTCTTTCTGCCAATATTCTTACGCTTTCATTGCAGAAATATGGGCAAAATGAACGCTCACTATTTTCATTCCTTGAATCATCAGACCATACAGGTTTAGCGAAATTCAACAAGCAAGAAAATCCATTTTACAATCTGTCAAATGTTTATGATTACCTCAATTTCAATTTCTATTCGTTTTTAACATCAAAATACAACCCCGATTTTTCTGCTTGGAGCTCCATTCGTTCATCTATTGAAGAAGTGGAAAGGGCTTTTGATTCTAATATCAATGATTACATCAAAGCGGTAAAAACGATTGGACTTTTGAATATCTTCTCCGCTAGTGGTTCAGTCTTAGACTTAAATTTCTTTGTTGATTATTTGAAAACCGCCTGTGGTGTAGCGGATGCTAAGGATATTATAAAAAATCTTGAAACAAAGAATATTATCCGCTACCGTTCGCATTCTAGGCGATTCATTCTTTTTGAAGGAACGGATTTAGATATTCAAACTGCATTGATAGAGGCAGGGAATAAAATTTCAGAAGTGGTTGATATTAGTACACTTCTGAATAAACATATACAATTCAGTCCTGTATTTGCCAAACAATATTCTTTCTTTACGGGAACGCCAAGATATTTTGAATTTATTATTTCAGACTACCCTATTCAAAAAATTCCCGAAGGAGAAATTGATGGATTTGTAAATCTTGTTTTCAATGGCAAATTGAAAGAAAGTGACATCCAAAACAAATCCAAGTTACAAGAAGAAGCTGTGATTTATTGTTTCTTCAAAAACTCAACTGAAATAAAGAACCTCTTGTTTGAAATTGAGAAAATTCAAAAAGTTCTTGAGGAAAACAAAGAGGATAAAGTTGCCAAAAGGGAACTTGAAAATATCATTGAATCACAAATTCGTTTACTAAACCATTTTATAACCGAAAGTATTTTTTCAGGTAGTAAAGAAGTGAAATGGTTCTTCAACGGTGATGAAAAGAAAATAGCGGACAAGAAAAATTTCAATAAGTTGCTTTCCCAAGTGTGTAGTATAGTTTATGATGCTACTCCAGTTTTCAAAAATGAATTGGTAAACAAGCATAAAATATCTTCATCAATTCATACTGCCAAAAGAAATTACTTCAAGGCTTTGGCAAACAATTGGGATAAAGAAAATTTAGGTTTTGAAGATTCTAAATTTCCACCAGAAAAAACTATTTATTTATCACTTCTTAAAGAAAATGGGATTTCCCCTATCAGAGAAAACTCCCTAGATGTAATTTCAATTGATAATAATTCCACTTTCAATAGACTGTGGAGAGCATCAGAAGACTTTTTAGAAAGTGCAAAAACTGAGCAGCTTAGAATTTCTGAATTATCAGAAATGCTGAGTAAGCGACCTTTTAAACTAAAACAAGGTTTTATTGACTTTTGGGTGCCTACATTTTTGTTTTTGAAACGAGATGATTTCGCCATCTTCAATGACGAAAGCTATATCCCTAATTTGTCAGAAGAGAACTTAGAATTAATTGCCAAATACCCTGAAAAGTACTCTATAAAAACATTTGATATTGAAGGCGTAAAGCTTGATATTTTTAATAGTTATCGGACATTCTTAAACCAATCTACTGAGAAAAAATTTGACAACAATTCGTTTATAGAAACTATAAAGCCGTTTATTGTTTTCTACAAACAATTACCAGAATACAGTAAAAACACAAAAAGACTCTCACCAACTGCTATCAAGATTAGACAAGCGATTGCCACTAGTAAAGACCCAGAGGAAACATTTTTTGAAGCATTCCCAAATGCTTTGGGAATTACACTTTCCACTTTACAAAAAGACAAGTCGAAACTTCAAAGCTATACAACCAACCTACAAGATGCTGTAAGAGAACTTAGAACCTCTTATGATGAATTGATAAATAGATTTGAGGAATTCATTTGCAATGAATTTGTTGGCAAATCAGTTGACTTTGAAGAGTACAAAGAGTTTTTGCAAAAGAGATTTGCAAAACTGAAAAAGCATATGCTTTTAAGTAATCAAAAAACTTTTGTTCAACGTATAGATTCTCCATTAGATGATAGAAAAGCTTGGTTGAATTCCATAGCTCAAGCCGTTTCAGGAAAAACGCTCGAAATCTTCTCTGATGAAGATGAAATTTTGCTTTATGAGAAGTTTAAAGCTATGATTTTAGAGTTGGATAGTTTAACCAAAATTTCAAAAACGGATATTGACGAAAGCAAAGAAGAAGTAATAGGAGTAAAAATAGATTCTTTCTTTAGCAAAATCGACCCCAAAGTGGTTAGAGTACCTAAAAATAAAAGTAAAGAAATTGAGCAATTGAAAAATGAACTTAGAAATAAATTAGGAAAGGACAATACTTCAAATATTGCTGCTGTCTTAAACCTACTTAAAGAATTATTACAA
>JAAYQP010000033.1 GCA_012519195.1 Clostridiales bacterium
ACATAGGTTTGCCCCCTATTCTTGAAAACGAGATAGTAACACACGTCTTCTCTGTCAAAAACAGAACATTAATTTGTACAGTGACTTGTCGCCAGTTTCATAACTTGACATTCGCTCCACGGAAAACCTACTATATAAATAGTAGCAACCTCACGCTTCCACGCTATCAACGTCACAACAAGTGTTATTATACACCAACCTTTTTTCTTTTGCAAGCATTTTTTTCTTTAGATTGGTTAAAATTTTAAAGGTATTTTACGGCATAAAGTGGTTGCCTTTTCAAGGAAATATTTCATGGTTATTATATCCATTAAAATATGAAGTATTCTCTACCCCCTATATTTAATATCGAAATGTTTCTCATATTAAAGTCTAAAATAATAGCGTATGATTTTTCATCCATAAGTAAACCGTTAGTTGCCATGGCTACTTAGGTAGAGAAAGATAGATAAGTATCTGCCTCGGATAAAAATCATACGCTATTTTCAAAAACTTATAATATAATAAACATTAACTTATAATATAATAAACATTGCTTATTTTTAACATTGTTACAACAGCCCCATATGAATAAATCCTATGGCAAGCTCCTTATTGTTTCACAAAATTATTGAAGATTGGAAGGATCATACCCCACCACAGTCCATATACCACTTTCATCCTTGCGGATCAATTTTTCTAGGTATACATATTTGGCAATGGATTTATCATTTTTAATTTCAACAATTGCTTGAATACCGTTGTTTTTTATAATTTCAATATCCTCGTAAGCAATCGGATAATCCCCTTCGATTCCTTCAGGAGAAAGTAGTAGGCTAGCAAATACCTGTGTAACGAAGGCAGGATCTAGTCTCCAAGGGGAGTGTCCTGCATCAACACTCTTTTGATCGTTCTCTTCGACGATCAAATCCACATCAACCCTTATCTGAGGCTGAAAATCTTCCTCAGAACTTACCTCAGGAAATTCAACTTTCTTGTCTGTAATACTTTCTACATATTTATAAAGTACCTCAAGAGGAAGATCACCCAGTACATTATATTCTAGTCCTTCCTCCTGCCAACGGATCGAATAAGCTCCCTCTGATCTTCGTATCTCTGCTGTATTACCTCCTATACTAGCTAGCATGGCATCGGATGCTGGTATCAACTTATCTTCAGCCTTGGATTGAAGGAGTATTATGTTACGATCCATGGAACGATAGTGTAGTTTAATCGCCTGCTTTTCCATTTTCACAAAAATGCCAGACAGCTGATAGCCTTCTGGGGCTTTGGTAAGCACTGGTGAAAAACCAACCATATCCTTGGCTTCCTCTAGATTGCTAACTGCTTGCTCAGAATCGATATTCACTTCTTTATATCCCTTGGGAACCTCATAGGCTAGCATACTTGCAGGGATCTCATCGAAAAATTCAATCTCCATATAACTAACCTTATACTGCAGAGCATTTTGCATAGCAGACTGTCTTTGAAGAGGTAGGTCCGTTTCTTTATCAATCCATAGATGATAGGTCTCTCCTCCCTCCGGTGTTACTTCTAATAATGTAGTTTCTCTTCCTGAGATAATCTCATTCCCAACCTCCTTAACTTCCAACGCATTCTTAATATCCTCGATTTCCTCTCCCAACTCAAAGGTAAAACGATAGGAATCTGGAAATGCCGAATAAAGATAAACTGTTTTATCCTCCGGTCGGATCTGCCATTTCCTTTCTTTATTATTCACTGTTATTAAGCCTTCAGCAAATCCTTCGATCTCTCTAACAAAGTAGTTTCCTTCCCGATCAGACCACACTTCTCTCCTAGCTTGGATTATGGTTTCTCCCAGTTCATTCCTTTGTACAACCTCAAGCACCCCATGGTAAGCCTTAATTTGTTCAATAGCCTGTTCCATGGCATAGACAATATTCTTTTCTTGATTCAAAGGAAACACATTCCATGATAGTAGGAAAACAGTAGCAGCTGCAGCTACTGCTGTAGCACCCAACCAAATCTTTATTCTTCTCATTTTGCTTCGACTCCCATTTCTACTTACATTTTCTTTCTGTAAGGAAGCCACCAACCTCTTTGGAAATTCCTCGTCAGGAAAAACCGGTTCTCGTAAAGAACGCACCTCTTTTACAACCTCCATCAAACCTTCAAATTGCTCCGAGTGATTGCTATACTTATGTTCTTTTGGTGTTTTTTCTTTGTTCAGTTGATCAATATATTTTGATAACTTCTTGTCCATATAAGTCATATCAGAATCCTCCTTTATAATCTATGTCTTTTAAAATACTGGCAAGAGCTTTAATCGCACGATATTGAATTACACGAACCGTTCCTTCCTTTCGATCCATGATTTTTGCTGTTTCAGCTGAGGAATAACCTTTTAGAATTCTTAAATTTATCACTTGCTGTTGCTCCTCTGTAAGGCTTTTCAAAGCTTTTTCTAAGGTTGCTCGATCATTGGAGGTTTCAGCAAAATCATCTGTTGCAAACTCCACCGGATTAATCTCTTCTATATTTATATTCCCTTCCTTCCTTTGCTTCTTCCTCCAGTGATCCCTTATGATATTCCTGGCGATCGCTTTCAGATAGCCCCCATAATTTAATATCCTGATATTATTTCTGTTCAGATAGGATATTGCTTTTGCATAGGTCTCCTGCGTTATGTCCTCGGCTTCTTCCCTGTTTTGTACTTTATAGTAGATAAACCTGTAAAGTTCCTTCCAGGTACTTTCACAAAATTCCTCCAGTGATATATCCTGTTTCCATTGATTCCCACCCTTTTCCTTGCCGAACATTGGTGTTGACCCCTCCATTCCATACAATGATCATCTATTAAAATCCAATCTAGATTGAATCGCGTTCCAAAATGATTTGAATAGGTTAATGAATATCCTAATATCATTTCTAGATTAATAATGCATTACCTTTCTATAATAATATAGACGAAAAAAGGATAAAAAACGTTACGCTCACTTTCGTAACATTTTTTATCCTTATCTTAACCTTAGTATCACTCTAAAATACTTTGAATACTTCTTAGACTTTTACTCCTTCTCCCATCGTCCGGAAGCACCGCAAGGTAGTACAAATCCATTCACAGATACCGGTAGCCCGATCTCATCCGCTGTAACCTTTCCACCGAATTTCTTGACGATTTCTTCCGAAATCATGTAGGATAAAACCCCTGGCTGTAAACCAGTTGTATAGGAATTAATCAAAAAGAATAGGGGATCATCGTTTAATACCTGGGTACAAAGTTTAATAAATGGATGGATACTGCTCTCAATCTTCCATATCTCACCCTTGGGACCACGACCATAGGAAGGTGGGTCCATAATAATTGCGTCATATTTGTTCCCTCTGCGGATCTCACGTTCTACAAATTTAACACAATCGTCTACAATATAACGGATGGGTGCATCTGCAAGTCCTGATGCCACAGCGTTTTCCTTAGCCCAGGTAACCATACCCTTAGAAGCATCCACATGGGTTAGTGCAGCCCCTGCCTTTGCTGCTGCTAGGGTTGCCCCACCGGTGTAAGCAAAAAGATTTAATACCTTAACCTGTCTACCCTTTACATTTCGGATTTTCTCAGAAAACCAGTCCCAGTTCACTGCCTGCTCCGGAAATAATCCGGTATGCTTAAAACTAAAGGGCTGCAAGCGAAAGGTTAATTCTTTATAGGTAATTTCCCATTGCTTGGGTAGATCAAAAAACTCCCATTCTCCGCCACCCTTGGAACTTCTATGATAATGTGCATTTCTCTTTTTCCATCCCCTATGCTGTCTAGGAGTATCCCATATCACCTGAGGGTCTGGCCGAACCAGGATATAATCTCCCCAACGCTCTAATTTCTCCCCTCTTGAAGTATCGATAACCTCATAATCTTTCCAATCATTTGCAATCCACATATTCTCTCTCTTTCCATTCATCTAATTTATATACTAAT
>JAAYQP010000259.1 GCA_012519195.1 Clostridiales bacterium
ATAATAAGAACATAAGGTTCAAGAGAATGTTACCAGTTCACGAATGGTACTAGAAAGGCGAACAGTAAAAATTATGTGTTTTTTTAAAAAAAAAGCTATAAAACCAAGCAACGAAGGAATTAACTCTCCTGTATATGACGATGGGTATATATATTTTGGACATTATCCCCAATCTATAACTAATAATAAAAATGAAAACCACAAAGCGGTTATTTATCAATTTCAAGAGCCATCACTAACATTAGAACAAGTATTAGAACTAGAAGAATTTTACATTAATGAGAAAACAGGAGAAATAGAAATAAATGATTCAAAAATGACAGAGTTTCAAAATAAAAAAATTATTTTTTCAAATAAGATTAAAGCAATAAACAACAAAAAATACCTTTTTAAGTTTGAAAGAATTAAGTGGAAAATTTTATTTGAAACTGATGACTACTGGTTGGTTATTTCTGACAAAATATTGGATAATCTTCAGTTTAGTAATGATAGAGATAATAACAACTATGAGGATTCTTATATTAGAAAGTGGTTGAATGAAGTGTTCGTCCATGAAGCCTTTTCTGAAGAAGAACAAAAATATCTGTGTCCTTGCACTATAAATCTGGGACCAGAATCAACAGATATATTCTATACTTCTTATACTGCTCCAGGAGGTGGTAGTTACTATCATTATAATAAAAACATTTATAAAAACATCGATAAAAGCGGACCGATAGAAGACAAAGTTTTTCTTTTATCATATCAAGATTTAATTAATTTTAATTTAAAATTTGATACAAATGATGAAAATTCAAAGCAAAGGCAAAAATATTATACAGATTATTGTATATGTAAAAATATCAGCACTTTACATCCAACCGCAGACTACTGGACTAGATCTAAATCTAAAGATGGTCTTGAAGTATTTTACGTGAATAAAGACGGGAATGTTAAGAGGCATACTGACATATATAATGGCACAATAGTTCAAATGCTCGGAGTTGTTCCAGCACTTGCAATTTCAAAGAATAAAAACTCCACTGCAAAACATGTTTTTTCTTACAATTTACCTTCTGGTGTCTCATTTTCAAAAAACAAGGAAGATATTTTAGTTAGCGAGCAAACGATTACTTTCGGTAAATACTTTCAAGAAACAAAAAATTCTAAAACACCTGTACTGTGGGATCTATTAGAAGAAACCGATGATTATTATTTATTACAATCAAGATATATTCTTGATCAAAAGGTTTTTGATGAAAGTCAAAATACATTTGAAAATTCTTCATTGAGAAAATGGCTTAATACTGAATTTATTGAGGAAGTTTTTACTCATGCCGAAAAAAAGATTCTGCTTCCTCTGTTCAAAGATGACAAGATAACAATTCTTTCACAGGAAGAATTGAGGCTAAATAAATATAAATTTGGAATATCTAATTCAGGCACGTTTACAAGGAGAAAGATAGCTACAAAATATGCCATCAATAAAGGCCTTTATAATCCTAAATATTTATTTAGAATGGACTCGGGTTTTGAATCTTGGTATTGGACAAGAAGTCCTGCTTATGAAGATTTGTATAGTACTAAAATAATTATGGAACAGGCTGTTACAGTAGATGAGAATGGAGAATTATTTTCAAGAAAGAAAAATATTACAAATTGTGGTGTTGTTCCTGTTATAAAGTTAAGAAAAATTGCAGGTATTAAAGTGAATATTACTGAACCAGAAAAATATGAAAATATTACATTTACCTTTCAATAACGGTGAATCCCTTTAAAGCCGATTCAAGTTTGGTACCTTTGAATATTCAAAATTAACTGTTTTTAGAATTATCGCTGGAAAAACAAATTCGCTTCAGAGCTTTGTTGTGGAGTTTAAATAGATGCACTTGGCTGTATGCAAGATCAATAGCGATATCTTCCCAGTTCCTGCAATTAATGTAGCGCTCACGGAGAATTATTTCTAACTTGGCATCACCAACTTCGGCAATCGTCCGTGCAATATTCTGCTTTAATGCGAATAGTTTACTTATTTCATCCTGAATGATGTTCTCTAGTTCCATTATTTTATCGATATAGCGAACGAACGGTGCTTCTAAATTAGGTTGCTGTTTGATCTTATCCGGACCATAGCTCGGACCGCTTGGACCAAGCGCGATTGTGTTTATATAGTCGAGTTCATTTTGAAATGACTTAATCCGATTATTGAGGTCTCTCGCCTGATTTAAGTATTCTTTGGCATTCATAGCGTCTTTTCTCCTCTCGTAAAGTTTTTAATAGTAATTCTGGATTCATAGAAGTTAATATACCGAAGTATGGCGAGGCAATAAACTGCTCAATAGACTTGATTTCTAAAAGGCATTGGTTATGCTTTCTTTCATATTTCGCACGATTCGTTAATCGCATGACTGCCCCTCGATCCGTAAGCAGTCTTAAATCCAGACAGGCTTTTCGATAGTCGATGATGGCATGTTTCACGATGTCTGCGGCAAGTTTCTCGTAGCCCTTCATATTTTTGCCCTCACCGCTTTAAACAAGGCATTTTGCAGTGTTTCTTTACCGCTAAGCACTTTGAGGATTTGTTCATCGATCGTCTTATCGGCAATGATGTGTATGACGACAACCGTTTCTGACCTTTGACCTTGTCGCCATATACGAGCAATCGTCTGTTGATAAAGTTCAAGACTCCACGTTAGACCAAACCACACAAGCGTTGATCCACCACTTTGGAGATTAAGTCCATGCCCTGCAGAGGCCGGATGAATTAACCCTACTTGTAGTTTTCCTTTATTCCAGTTATCGATACTTTGCGAGGTACTTAACTCCTGATAAACAATGCCGAGTGAATCTAGTCGTTCCTTGATTCGTTCAAGATCGTGTTTGAACCAGTAGGCAAGTAAGAGCGGATTACCATTAGCGGACTCAACAATATCCTCCAGGGCATCAAGTTTTCTATTGTGGACGACTTCGCTTTTTGCTGTTTCGATGTAAATAGCGCCATTAGCAATTTGGGTTAATTTGCCTGTCAGCACTGCCGCATTAGCCGCGGTTATTTCTTTACCTTTTAGCTCAAGCACGAGTTCGTCCTTGAAATCTTCATAGAACTGATATTCGTTATCATCAAGGTAGACCTTATACTCGTTACTAATAAGCTCGGGCATCTTGATGTGATCCTTCGCCTTCATCGAGATGGTGATATCGCTGATGAGATTGAAGATGGCTTCCCTTGCTCCCGGAAGCGGTCTATAGGAGAATATGACATTTCCATTACGCTTATCTGGTATAAAGAAGTTATTTCGATAGTGGGTGATAAACCTTCCAAGTCGCCTTCCAAAATCAAGCACTCTAAACTCAGCCCAGAGATCCATTAATCCGTTACCTGCTGGCGTGCCAGTGAGTCCAACAATACGTTTTGCATCAGGGCGGATTTTTAGTAAGTTTTGAAATCTCTTACTCCTACCATTTTTAAATGACGAGAGTTCGTCGATAACGATCATATCGAAACAAGTGTTAATACCACTCTTCTCAACTAGCCATTGGACGTTTTCACGGTTAATAATGTAGACATCTGCTTTAGCCTTTAAGGCTTTGAGTCTCTCTTCTTCATTGCCTACCGCGACTGACACGATTAGGTTTCCAAGATGATCCCATTTGGCGATTTCGTTTGGCCATGTATCTCGGGCAACTCTTAATGGTGCAATAATTAACACTTTGCTCACCGAGAATGAGTCAAAGAGAAGTCCATCAAGGGCAGTTAGTGTAATCACCGTTTTGCCTAAGCCCATGTCTAAGAGAATCGCCGAGATGCTGTTTTCTTCAATGAACTTTGTTGTGAATGTTTGATAATCATGTGGTACATATTTCATCGATAATTCCTCCGATCTTTCTTTCGTCGTCTAGCACATACACTAGGAATCCTAGTTCGCGCAATTGTCTAATTCTTACTTCTTGTAGTTTCCGTGGTTTCTTGCCTGGCGCTTTGACCTCAACGAAGGCGATCTTACCAACAGCAATCAAAACAAGCCGATCAGGTAATCCGTCAAACCCAGGACTCACCAGCTTAAGGGCCAAACCACCACACTCCTTAACTGCCTTAACTAGTTTATTTTCAAGCCTTTTTTCTTCTGCCATTTATCCTCCAATGACAAGGTATAGCAACATTGTTTC
>JAAYQP010000260.1 GCA_012519195.1 Clostridiales bacterium
AAAGAAGATGAAATCATCTTAAATATAGGCTACAAGTCGGAAGGTATTATTACGAGAAATGAATTTACCAATTCTCCTAATATGGATTTAACCAGTGCTGTTAAAGTTGGTGATACACTTCAGGCTAAGGTTCTAAAAGTAAATGATGGAGAGGGACAAGTAGCCCTTACCTATAAGCGCCTTGCAGCGGAAAAAGGTAATAAAAGATTGGAAGAGGCTTTCAACAGCCAGGAAGTACTTACTGCTAAAGTATCCGCTGTACTTAATGGAGGCTTAAGTGTTATTATTGACGAAGCTAGGGTATTTATACCAGCTAGTTTGATTTCCGATGTATATGAGAAAGACCTTACCAAATACAATGGTCAGGAGATCAGCTTTGTTATTACCGAATTCAATCCTAGAAAGAGAAGAATTATCGGTAATCGTAAGATGTTAATTGTTGCAGAGAAAGAAAAATTAAAGAAGGAATTATTCGATCGAATCGAGGTTGGTATGACAGTAGAAGGTACTGTTAAGAATATTACTGATTTCGGTGCATTTATCGATCTTGGTGGTGCTGATGGTCTTCTTCATATTTCTGAGATGTCCTGGGGCAGAGTTGAGAATCCTAAGAAATTATTCAAAGTTGGTGACAAGGTTACTACCTTCATCAAGAACATTCAAGGTGAAAAAATTGCTCTTAGCTTAAAATTTGAGGATCAGAATCCTTGGATTGATGCAGAGAATAAATATGCCGCAGGTAATGTTGTTACTGGAATCGTTGCTCGTATGACAGATTTCGGAGCATTCATTGAACTTGAACCTGGCATTGATGCACTGCTTCATGTTTCTCAAATCTCAAAAGAGCATGTAGATAAGCCTTCCGATGTTTTAACGATTGGTCAAGAAATAACCGCTAAGGTTGTGGAATTCAATAAAGAAGATAAGAAAATCAGCTTAAGTGTCAAAGCAATGGAGACAGCTGAGGATTCAGTACAAGAAGTAGAAGAGGCTGAGCAGAATCAGGAAGCATCGGCAGATCCTACGGAATAATCAATAATGATTACCAAAGATAAGGAGATATGTCATGTTGGATAGTTATGAGGATTTTAAACAATCCATTTATCTTTTGACAAAGATTGATTTGAATTCCTACAAAGAGCGGCAGATGAAAAGACGCATCGATGCTCTGATTACCAAACACGGGATTACCTCCTATGCTGAATACGTAAGCAAGTTAAAATCGGATAAGCATCTATTTGATGAGTTTATTAATTATATCACCATTAATGTATCTGAATTTTTTCGGAATCCCGATCAATGGAACCTGCTTGAGAGAGAAGTTCTACCTGCCTTATTTGAATGTTTTGGAAAAGAACTAAAAATTTGGAGTGCAGCATGCTCTACTGGTGATGAACCTTACTCTATGGTAATGCTACTTTCAAAGTTTATGCCCCTGAGTAAAATCAAGATCATTGCTACGGATATCGACAGGAAGGTCTTAGAGAAAGCAGCCATTGGATTATATCATGTGAAAAGTTTAAAAGGTTTACCAAATGAATTTTTAGGTAAATATTTCACGAAGATTTCGGAGAATACTTATAAAATAGCAGACAGCATTAAATCTTGTGTTGAATTTAAACAGCATGATTTGTTAAAGGATCCTTATCCTCCAAACTGTGATCTGATCGTATGCCGTAATGTTTTGATCTATTTCACCGATGAAGCAAAAAGTAGAATTTATGCAAACTTTCATTCTTCTTTAAAAAAGGATGGTATCCTTTTCGTTGGGAGTACGGAACAGATTATTCAGGCACAGCAGATTGGTTTTCAAAATTATCGATCCTTTTTCTATAGAAAAGGTTAATTCTATAACAACATAAAGGGGACTGCTCCTAGATTATGCTTCGGATTAATGCATTTTGCTTAAGAAGAAGAATACTAGGAGCAGTCTTTGTTTTAGGCCTACTTCTCTTGTTTTCCAGCATTTTAAATAAGGGAGTAAAATATGGTTGATTTTTATATAGTTATCGAGTATATTGTTTTATAGATTAGCGTACTGAATCATGCTAGATATTGGGAATGAATTTAGAAGCATCATTTCATACTCTATTAGCATGTTTCTAGGGTATGCTAATAAACTAAAAATGCAAATTTGGTGCGGATAGGAGTGAATATGCAAAAAACGATAAAGATTGCGGTTGATGCCATGGGTGGGGATAATGCCCCTGGTGAAATTATTAAAGGAGCTGTACTCGCTGTCCAGGACCGGAAAGAGATTAAAGTAATTCTTGTCGGTAAAGAAGATCTTATTCAAAAGGAATTAAGCGAGTATGATTATGATAAGACCCGTATTGAAGTTGTTCATGCGGAAGATGTCATAACAAATAACGAGGCACCAGTTCTGGCAATCCGTCGTAAGAAGGATTCCTCCATTGTTGTTGCATTGAAGTTGGTGAAAAATGGGGAAGCAGATGCTTTTGTTTCTGCTGGGAGTACAGGTGCCGTTTTGGCAGGAGGACAGCTAATCGTTGGTAGGATTCAAGGGGTTGAACTGCCGCCGTTAGCTCCAGTAATTCCAACGATGAATGGAGTTTCCTTACTAATTGACTGTGGTGCTAATGTGGATGCAAGGTCTTCCCATTTGGTACAATTTGCAAAGATGGGATCCATCTATATGCAGGATGTCATAGGAATTAAAAATCCCCGTGTTGCGATTGTTAATATTGGAGCAGAGGAAGAGAAAGGTAATATGTTGGTAAAAGAAACGTTTCCTCTATTAAAAAATTGTACTGATATTAATTTTATCGGAAGCATCGAAGCACGGGAGATTCCTAATGGCGGCGCTGATGTCATTGTATGCGAAGCATTCGTAGGTAACGTAATCCTTAAACTTTATGAAGGACTGGGAATGGCACTTGTGAAGAAAATCAAAACGGGGCTAATGAGTACAACAAGAAGTAAGCTTGGTGCTTTATTAGTAAAACCGGCATTAAAGGAAACGCTTAAGGATTTCGACTCATCGAAATACGGCGGAGCTCCTTTGCTTGGCTTAAAGGGACTTGTTGTAAAAACTCATGGCAATTCGAAGAGTACAGAAATACGTAATTCAATTCTTCAATGCGTTACGTTTACTGAACAGCATATTAATGAAAAAATCGAAAAAAATTTAAGTAATAACGAATAAGCAAGTTAATTATAGCTATATATTTAGAATAGGAACTGTCTATAATTCACTTGTGATGTATTATGAAAAGAAGGGTGAATGATTATGGAATTTGAAAAGCTGCAAAAAATAATTAGTGAAGTGTTAAATGTAGACGAAGATGAAATCACAATGGAAACAACTTTTGTTGATGATTTAGGAGCTGATTCCTTGGATGTTTTCCAAATTATTATGGGAATTGAAGAAGAATTCGATATTGAGATTGCAAATGAGGAAGCAGAAAATATTGTTACTGTTGCAGATGCAGTAGAACAAATTAAGAATGCTTTGAATTAATTTATAAATATATTTTTGTAACAAAACCTTGGGCATATGCGCACAATTTCATAGGAAAAGTTTGAGAAAGTTTCAAATGAGATTGGGCGCAATTAAGCCAAGGCCAGTAGGAAAAGAACATTTTATTATACTTACGGTGTTTACCGTAAGTTTTTTATCAATATGACGCTTTAACATATTAATACATTAAATCATCTAAGTAAAACATAGTGATTACTTCTTGCAAAGAATGTAATTTCGTTTTACAATAGAAAAATAGCGGCGCGCAAATCAGCCGCAAATATTTTATAGGAAGATCTTTGAAGGGAGGTTTTGTTTTTTTACATGAATTTACGTAGAAAATCAGAAGCAATCGTATTAGCACTGGAGGATAAAATCAATTATCATTTTTCTGAACCTTCGTTATTACTTCATGCATTAACCCATAGTTCCTATGCCAATGAGATGCGTTTGGATAAAGAAAAAAATAATGAGAGGTTGGAGTTTCTTGGTGACGCAGTCTTGGAACTGGTGACTAGTGAATATGTATACCGGGAGTATAAGGATGTCTCAGAAGGTGATTTAACAAAGCTGCGTGCCAGTATTGTCTGTGAACAGACACTTTCCACTTGTGCTAAGGATTTAAATATTGGGGAATATTTATTGCTTGGAAAAGGTGAAGATATTACCGGAGGCAGAGAAAGAAATTCCATCTTATCCGATGCTATGGAAGCGGTAATTGGAGCAATCTACCTAGACGGTGGTTTTACTAACGCAAAAGAGTTTATACACAATTTTATATTGGATGATCTTAAGAATAAAGATCTCTTTTTCGATAGTAAGACTATCTTGCAAGAAATCATTCAAAACGAAAATCACAATCAAAAAATTCGATATAAATTAATTTCAGAAGAAGGTCCGGATCATAATAAGACCTTTACGATTGCTGTATTTATCGGAAATGAAGAAATTGGATGTGGCAAGGGAAGAACCAAGAAAGCTGCGGAACAGGAAGCTGCTTTTCAAGCAATTCAAAAACTAAAAAATAGAGGGAAAAAAATAAGTACTTCAAATAAACATTAGGGAAAACACAATAGGAAATAGATGGGAGATCGGCAATGTATTTAAAAAGTATTGAAATCCATGGCTTTAAGTCCTTTGCTCATAAAATTGTTCTGGAATTTCATCATGGAATAACCGGAATTGTAGGACCGAATGGCAGTGGTAAGAGCAATATAGCAGACGCGGTCCGTTGGGTTCTAGGGGAGCAGAGTGCTAAGCAACTGAGAGGTTCAAAAATGGAGGATATCATCTTTGCGGGAACTCAGACCCGCAAACCTCTCGGCTATGCCTATGTTGCCATAACTCTTGATAATTCGGATCATAAGCTTCCGATCGAATACGATGAGATCACCGTCGCAAGAAGAGTCTATCGCTCCGGTGAAAGTGAATATCTGATTAATGGCTCTCCTTGCCGTTTAAGAGATGTTCAAGAGCTTTTTATGGATACCGGTATCGGTAAAGAAGGTTATTCCATAATCGGTCAGGGACAGATTGATAAAATCTTAAGTGGTAAACCGGAAGACCGCCGGGAACTATTTGATGAAGCTGCAGGTATTGTAAAGTTTAAAAGAAGAAAGATTACGGCAGAAAAAAACCTAGAAGAAGAAAAGCAAAACTTGTATCGTATCACGGATATTATTAAGGAAATTGAAAAACAATTGGTTCCTTTAGAGAAACAATCGGAAGTCGCCAAGGTTTATCTTAAACATAAGGAAGAACTAAAAAAACTTGAAATTAATCTATTTGCCAAGGAATATGAACGACTCCATACTTCCAAAGAACAAATCTTAGAAAAATTAGAGATTGCTACTTCGGACTTTAGTCAGACGGAAGCAGCTTATGAGAATAACAAAGAGGAATACCTTCGTCTTGAACAAGAACTGGAGGAATACGATAAGCAAATTGAAGAGGATAAGAATGCTTATAACGAATGTAAGCTACTCAAGGAAAAGGCAGAGGGAGAAATAAAGCTTCTTAAGGAACAGATCAGTTCCGCCGTACAAAACGATGAATATGTTCAAAACAGGATTCGATCCCATGAGCAAGAGATTCAGAGCAAGAAGGAAGAAGAGAAAAAATATTTAGATGATAAGATCATTATCGATGAAAAAATATCCTTAATGGATGACCAGTTAAGCGAAGAGCTCCTTGTTCTTGATAAGATTAAGGAAAATATTATTAGCTATACCAAGGAAATTGAGGATTGTAATAATAGTATCTTTGAATACCTCAACATTAACTCTGGTATTAAAAGTAGCATGCAACGATATGAAACCATGCTAGAACAAAATAATATTCGTAAGGCTGAACTAAATCAAAAGATAATAAAAAATAAGAGTGATGAAAGTCAATTTTTAGAAGTCATAGATCAATGTAAAGAAAAGCTAGAGAATATCTCAAAAGAAATTAGTATTCGCTGCGCTGAAAAGGAAACCTTGGAAAAGGCCATACAGGATACCCAGAATTTGATTGATCAGATTACGGTTGACTATAATATGCATCAAAGCCATTATCTTAGTCAAAAGTCAAAATTAGAATCCTTAATCAATTTGACCGAACGTTACGAAGGTTATGGAAACAGTATTAAAAGGGTAATGGAACGCAAGAATACTATGCCTGGTATCATTGGTGTTGTTGCGGATATCATTAAGGTTAATAAAAATTATGAAACAGCGATAGAAACTGCCCTTGGTGGAACGATTCAAAACATTGTCACAGAAGATGAAGCTACCGCTAAGGAACTCATTCAATATCTAAAAAGAAATAAATATGGTCGTGCGACCTTTTTACCACTGACCAATATGAACTCAGGCTCTAGATTCCATAATGATCGCGCCTTAAAAGAAACCGGTGTTATTGGAATTGCTGCAGATCTGGTAGAAGCCGATACAAAGTTTCATTCCCTTATTCATTATCTTCTTGGCAAAATCATCGTCGTTGACACGATTGATCACGCTACCGAGCTTGCCAGAAAATATAATTATACCCTTCGAATTGTAACAATTGAAGGTGAACTTTTGACACCGGGAGGATCGATTTCTGGTGGTGCTTATAAAAATACCAGCAATCTTCTTGGTAGGCGCCGTGAGATCGAGGAAATCGAGAAACAGGTGGCAGCCCTAGAAGATAAAGCAAAAAATCTCTTAAATCAAAAAGAAGAGGAAAAACAGAAAAAAGTAGCCTTACGTCAGAAACTAGAAGAGGCAAAGCATTCCCTTCAAAATCTGTATCTAGAACAGAATACCGCGAAAATGAATCTAGATCGTGAGCTTGCTAGGAAAAGGGAAGCAGAAGCTATCTATCAGGAATATACAAAAGAATTAAAAGAAATCGACATACAAGCAAAAGATCTAAAGGAAAATCTAAGTAAACTAGAGCAATCCTTAGATGAAAACCTGCAAAAAAATGTAGAGAAGGAAAGGCGGATTGATCATTTTAATAAACTTCTAGAAGAAGAAAGAGTAAAGGAAGGCCTAGCCAACGAAAAGGTTGCAAAAATTAAATTGGATTTTTCTTCCCTGGAACAGAACAACCAGTTCCTCTTAGAAAATGTAAAACGTATAAAAAGAGAAATGGATAAGCTCTATGAAGAGATCGAAAACCTAAAGGAAGAGAAGCAAAAATCCTCCGCTCTCATTGAAGAGCGGAAAGCCAATATCAATCATACCCTTTCCTTAATTGATGAATATCAAAAGGAAATAGCTGAGCTAGAAGAAAAGATCAAAAAGCAAAATAGCGAGAAAGAGCAGATCACTGGAAGACATAAAAATTTCTTTGCTAAGCGGGAAGAATTAGCAAATCGTATGAATCATTTGGATAAAGAATGTTTCCGGCTAAATAGCCAAATCGAAAAGCTACAGGAGCAATTGGATCAGCAGATCACTTATATGTGGGAAGAATATGAGATTACCTATTCTTCAGCCGCGGACTATTCGATGGATCATGAGCTTAGCTTAGCTCAGATTAAGAAAGCAATCGCTGAGATTAAGGGTAAGATAAAAAACTTGGGAGATGTCAATGTTAACGCTATAGAAGATTTTAAAAATCTATCAGAACGTTATCAGTTTTTGAGTACCCAAAGAGATGATCTCCTCAAATCAGAGGAAGCTTTACTTCAAATAATTAACCAGCTGGATATTGAGATGAGGAAACAGTTTGAGGAGAAATTCAAGGCCATTAAAGAACAGTTTGATCTTGTATTTAAAGAATTATTTGGTGGCGGTAAGGCAGACCTGGAACTAACAGAGGACGAGGATATTCTCGAGGCAGGAATTCGAATTAATGCACAGCCACCGGGCAAGAAGTTACAGAATATGATGCAGCTTTCTGGTGGGGAAAAAGCATTGACGGCCATCTCCTTACTATTTGCCATCCAGAATCTAAAGCCATCCCCTTTCTGCCTATTGGATGAGATTGAAGCGGCACTGGATGATTCAAACGTAAAACGATATGCCAACTACTTACATAAGTTAACAAAGGATACACAATTTATTATTATCACTCACCGGAGAGGCACCATGGCTGCAGCCGATATTCTATATGGTATTACCATGCAAGAGAAAGGCGTATCTACACTGGTATCCGTAAGTCTTATTGAGGATGAGTTAGATAAATAATTAGTGTAGCAAGGATCGTTTGATTAAACTCAACTGGAAGCTAATAGAAAGAGAAAGATTAAGAAATACTATAATAATATTGGCAAGTAAATTGGCTTTAATTTGCTTGCCGGGAATAAGTAAGTTTAGAGGTGAATTATGGGAGAAAAGAAAACCGGTTTTTTTGGTAGATTAGTACAAGGCTTAACAAAAACAAGAAATAGTATAGCAAATGGAATTGATGCAATATTTAGCGGATTTTCCAGTATTGATGATGATTTTTATGAAGAACTTGAAGAAATTCTAATTATGACGGATCTGGGTATTAATACAACAACCGCAGTGATAGAAAACTTACGTAAAAAAGTAAAAGAACAAAAGATTAAGGATCCTGAAGAATGTAGACAGCTTCTGATCAATAGCTTGAAGGAACAGATGCTGCTAGAAAATACCGCCTATGACTTTGAGAATCAAAAGTCTGTTGTACTCTTAATTGGTGTCAATGGAGTAGGAAAGACTACCTCCGTTGGAAAATTAGCTGGCCAATTAAAGGCACAGGGCAAGAAAGTTATGGTAGCTGCAGCCGATACCTTCCGGGCAGCTGCGATTGAACAGCTAACTGAATGGGCAAATCGTGCGAATGTAGAAATCATAGCTCAAAAGGAAGGCTCCGACCCAGCCGCAGTTATTTATGATGCGGTTACGGCAGCTAAGGCTAGAAAAGCCGATGTATTGCTTTGTGATACAGCAGGAAGGCTTCATAATAAGAAAAACCTTATGGAAGAGTTAAAAAAGATTAACCGGGTTATTGAACGGGAATATCCTGAGGCATATCGGGAAACCCTTGTCGTCTTAGATGGTACAACCGGTCAGAATGCTTTGGCACAAGCAAGAGAATTTAATGAAGTAGCAGATATTACTGGCATCGTCCTTACAAAGCTTGATGGTACTGCTAAGGGTGGTATTGCTATAGCAATTCAATCGGAACTTGGAATTCCGGTTAAATATATTGGTATTGGTGAGCAAATTGATGACTTACAGAAATTTAATGCTGAGGATTTTATCAATGCATTATTCCAAAAGAATGAATAGGAGACGATTATTATGATGACTCTAGATAAGTTTGAGGAAGCTGCAGAGGTAGTTAAGCAGGTTATCCTAAGTACTGATCTCATGTATAGTGACTATTTTTCCAATACCACCGGTAATAAGGTTTTTCTAAAACCGGAGAATATGCAATTTACCGGAGCATACAAGGTTCGTGGAGCATACTACAAGATTAGTACCTTATCAAAGAAGGAGAGAGAGAAAGGTTTGATTACAGCATCCGCGGGCAACCATGCCCAGGGTGTTGCCTATGCAGCAAAGCTTTATAATGCAAAAGCCGTCATAGTTATGCCTACCACAACCCCATTAATTAAGGTAAATCGTACCAAAAGTTATGGTGCAGAAGTGGTTTTACATGGGGATGTCTATGATGAAGCCTATGAATATGCATGTCAATTAGCCAAAGAACATGGTTATACCTTTATCCATCCCTTTAATGATGAGATTCTGGCA
This sequence comes from Clostridiales bacterium, assembly GCA_012519195.1. Taxonomy (GTDB): domain Bacteria; phylum Bacillota; class Clostridia; order Lachnospirales; family Lachnospiraceae; genus Mobilitalea. The sequence goes on from JAAYQP010000260.1 coordinate 9,679, forward strand.
ACCGGCCAGGGTACCATTGCTATGGAGATCTTTAAGGAACTGCCAACGGTTGATATAATTCTTGCCCCAGTAGGCGGCGGTGGCTTGTTAGCCGGTGTAGCAACCCTTGCAAAAATGTTGAACCCCAATATAACAGTCATTGGGGTAGAGCCAGCCGGTGCTGCCAGTATGAAGTCTTCTCTGAAAGCAGGCCATGTAGAAACCCTCTCCAAGATCGATACCATTGCGGATGGTACCGCAGTAAAAACTCCTGGAGATGTTATTTTCCCGTACATACAAAAATATGTTGATGATATCATCCTTGTTGAGGATAAGGAACTGGTTGTAAATTTCCTAGATATCATCGAAAATCATAAGATGGTTGTCGAAAATTCAGGTCTATTAACGGTTGCCGCATTGAAACATTTAAAATGTAAAGGAAAAAAGGTTGTATCCATATTAAGCGGTGGAAATATGGACATCATTACATTATCCTCCGTAGTTCAGTTGGGTCTTATACAAAGAGGCCGTGTATTCACTGTTTCTGTTCAACTACCGGATCGACCTGGCGAATTATTGAACGTAGCAGCCATAATTGCCAAGAAGCAGGGTAATGTTATTCGTCTGGAGCATAACCAGTTTGTAAGCATTAACCGCAATAGTGCGGTAGAGCTGACAATCACCATGGAGACCTTCGGTGAGGAACATAAACAGGAAATTTATCAGGAGCTAATTCAACATGGATATGATCCAAAGATCTGTACTCCAAGTAAACTGTATTAAAACTAGTATGATTATAATCCAATATGATGATAATCATATTTATAAGAAGTTCTCACTCGGTTGTCGCTTATAACAGGTACCATAGTACCGATAGCGACAATCGATCTCTAATAGTAGTGATGGCGATAATTGGATCCTAATAGTATCGATAGCGATAATTGGACCCTAACAGTACCGATGGTGATATTTGGACCCTAATAGTACCGATAGCGATAATTGGACTCAATCGTACTGATATCGATATATGGTTTAAATATTGGACGGGCTGGCTAAAAAATTAGTTTATTTTTATGAATTATTTTATTGCAGAAATTATTTACTAATCCCTTCTTTATGATATAATGAAAGCGTAGTGAGGATAAGCAAGCTTGCATGCAATATCCGAGCGGAGCAACAAGATCATGAACATGTTTTTTGTTCATGATTTAATGAATCTATCTTTATATTCTGTATTCCATAAATTGAAATCCTTGCTGATTCATTTCTATGTAATTTGCTTGTATAGCAAATTCTTTTCTCCATCCTAATCTAACATTGCCAACTTCTAGAATTCTTTATCCCGGTCACATAAGCTTACCTCTTAAGCTCCGATTCAATAGTAGGTTGACAATAGAAAGAGGTTTCATTAGAAAGAGGTTGACATCAGTTTTAAGATGGAGTATGATTATTACAAGAACATTAGTTCGTTTTAAGGAGGATATTTTATAATGGCGAAGGACGATAAAATTAAAGCATTGGAATCTGCTTTGGCGCAGATTGAAAAACAATATGGTAAAGGTTCTATCATGAAGCTGGGTGAGACCGGCAGTCAAATGAATGTTGAGACGGTTCCCACCGGCTCGATCAGTTTAGACATTGCACTTGGATTAGGTGGAATTCCAAAGGGAAGAATTGTAGAAGTATATGGTCCTGAATCCAGTGGTAAGACTACGGTAGCCTTACATATGGTTGCAGAAGTACAAAAAAGAGGCGGTATCGCAGGCTTTATAGATGCAGAGCACGCATTGGATCCTGCTTATGCTAAGAATATCGGCGTAGATATCGATAATTTATATATTTCACAACCGGATAACGGTGAACAGGCCTTGGAGATTACAGAGACCATGGTTCGTTCCGGAGCGGTTGATATTGTTATCGTTGACTCGGTTGCAGCACTCGTTCCAAAAGCTGAAATCGACGGTGATATGGGGGATTCCCATGTGGGACTTCAGGCTAGATTAATGTCTCAGGCTTTAAGAAAATTAACGGCTGTTATTAGTAAGTCGAATTGTATCGTCATCTTCATCAATCAGCTTCGTGAAAAGGTTGGTGTAATGTTCGGTAATCCCGAGACAACAACCGGTGGTAGGGCTCTTAAATTCTATTCCTCCATTCGTTTGGATGTTAGAAGGATTGAATCCCTGAAACAGGGCGGTGAAATTATAGGTAACCGCACCAGAATTAAGGTAGTAAAGAATAAGATTGCTCCACCGTTTAAGGAAGCAGAATTTGATATTATGTTCGGTAGAGGAATTTCAAGGGAAGGCGATATCCTAGACTTGGCTGCTGAGGCTGGAATCATTCAAAAGAGCGGTGCATGGTATGCCTATAATGAAAGTAAGATTGGACAAGGCAGGGAAAATGCAAAGCAATTCCTTTCTGAAAATCCTGAGATTATGATCGAGGTAGAAGAGAAAGTGAGAGAAAAATATAACTTGAATCCTGCTAAGAGTCATCAAGAGGAAATGCTTGAATAAATATAGATTTTATTGAACATGTTTTTGTTCATGATAGAAAGGCTGTCTATCCAATGATGCAACTAAAATCCTTTCAGGATTTTTAGTTAAGCAGATATTGGTTTGGCAGCCTTTTGTATAAAATAGAAAGGGAGTTATCGATGGAGATTAGCCGAATTGAGAAAGTAAATAAATCAAAATTAAATATCTATATTGACGGGGAATATGCCTTTTTTTTGTACCAAAAAGACATCAACCAATACCATCTGAAGGAAGGAATGGAACTTAATCCAGAACTCTATGAAGAAATCCGGGAAGAAATTGTGCTATACCGGGCTAAGCAAAAGGCACTTTCTCTCTTAAAATTTATGGATCGAACAAAACAGCAACTCAAGAGAAAACTAAAGGAGGCTGGTTATTCGGAAGATATTGTTGAAAGTGCAATCGCCTATATAGACTCTTTTGGCTACCTTAGCGATGAAAGATACGCTTCTGTATACATTAGGGAACGAAAGCACAGGAAAAGCAAACTTGCTCTTAAAGTTGAGCTAAGTCAAAAAGGTGTACCAAATGAGATAATTGAGCAGGTATTTGAAAGGGAATATCAGGAGGAAGCTGAGGATGATCCCGAAATGATTGCCATTAAGAAATCCGTTGCCAAAAAGAAGCTTAATCTCGGCAGCCTTTCCTGGGAGGAGAAACAGAAAATAATCGCTTCCTTATATCGCAAGGGTTTTGAGCTAGATAAAATCAATAAAGTCTTAGCTTCAATGGAAGAGCCTTATTTGTAATATTATTGTATAATTTGTGATTTATAATCTGCATATTCAACCAAATCATGTAGATTTTTCTTGTTTTATCCTTGCAATTTATTGTGAAATAAACTACAATTATAATTGGCATAGAATTGGATTTAAATTAACTATAGAAAAAAATGGAGGGCTGAAAATGAGTAATACAGCACAATTGTCAGCAAGAGAACGCATTACTTCTTTGCTAGACGACAGTAGTTTCGTTGAAGTCGGCGCTTTCGTAACCAAAAGAAGTACAGACTTTAATCTACAGCAAAAAGAAATCCCAGCTGACGGGGTAATCACCGGCTATGGACTTGTTGGTGGTAATCTCGTGTATGTCTATAGCCAAGATGCAGCTGCTCTGGGTGGCTCTGTTGGTGAAATGCATGCCAAAAAGATCGCACAAATCTATGATTTGGCACTTAAAGTTGGTGCCCCTGTGATCGGTCTTATCGATTCTGCCGGAATGAGATTGCAGGAAGCTACCGATGCCTTAGATGGCTTTGGTGAAATCTACCAAAAGCAGGCAATGGCTTCTGGAGTAATTCCTCAGATTACCGCTGTTTTTGGAAATTCTGGCGGTGGTTTGGCAGTGATGGCTTCTTTAAGTGATTTTTCATTTATGGAGGGAAGTAATGCCAGACTATATGTAAATTCCCCGAATGCTTTACTGGGAAATTATAAAGAAAAGCTGGATACCTCTAAAGCTGATTTTCATGCACAATCAGGTTCTGTTGATTATGTTGGAGAGTCAGAGCTTGATGTTATCAATAAAATTCGCGAACTTATCTTAATTCTCCCCTCAAATAATGAGGATGATGCATCCTATGATGAGTGCACGGATGATTTAAATCGTCTGCTTCCACAAATGACATCTGAGCTCGGAGACACTAGTCGTGCCTTGGCTGATCTATCAGATAATCATTATTTCTTTGAAATCAAGCCAGACTATGCGAAAGAGATGGTAACTGGTTTTATACGCTTAAATGGAATGACCGTTGGTGCAATTGCAAACCGTACCGAAATTATGAATGAGGAAGGTAAGGTAATTGAAAGCTTTGATGGTTCATTAACCACCGCTGGTTGTGAGAAAGCGGCTGGTTTTGTTTCTTTATGTGATGCTTTCAATATCCCAATCCTTACCCTGACCAATGTCAATGGATATAAAGCAACTGTAGAAGAGGAAAGAATGATTGCAAAGGCTGCAGCTAAATTAACCTATGCATTTGCCAATGCTACGGTACCTAAGGTAAATATGATCCTTGGCAAAGCTTATGGAAGTGCTTATATCACTATGAATTCAAAGCATATCGGTGCAGATATGGTATTCGCCTTACCGAATGCTCAGATTGGAATGATGGATGCGGATCTGGCAGCTCAGATTATGTATGCAGGTGAAGAAAAAGATCTTATTAAAGAAAAGGCTTCTGAATATGCACAGCTTCAATCCAGCGCCATGACCGCCGCTAAGAGAGGATATGTAGACTGTATTATAGAGCCGGAAACTGTTAGAAAGCACGCCATTTACTCCTTTGAAATGTTATTTACAAAGAGAGAGAATCGCCCAGCTAGAAAACATGGATCCCTATTATAGAATGAGGTGAGATAGTGGGAATACAAAATGCCATATCGAGTAATGCACTCGTTTTACTATTACAGAAATCATTATCTGAACGTATGGAGATGGCTACACTTAATACGATACTTGGATTAGTAACAGTCTTTGCTGTTTTAATAATCATAATTGTGATTATCGATATGTTTCGTATTATTCCTTATCTGCAAGAAAAGAAATTGAAAAGATCAAAATCAAATGATTCCCTAGAAGTAAATAATACAATTGATGATGTCATTACACAGATTACACAACAGGAAGAAAGCGAAATTATTAAGAATGATTATGAATTAATAGCAGTAATAACTGCAGCAATCTGTGCTTCTATGGGAGATGAAGCTCCTGCAGATGGTTTAATTGTCCGTTCCATCCGTAAAGTTAATCGAAAAAAATAGAAAAACATTACAGAAATTATTAGACATCCTAGAATGTCAATGAACAAGGAGGATTTAACATGAAAAATTATACGATTACGGTTAATGGTAATACTTATGAAGTAACAGTGGAAGAAGGATTTCATTCAGCAGGAGCAAGCGCACCGGTAACTCCTGTTATGCAAGCAGCTCCTATTAAACCAGCAGCGGCTCCAGCACCAGCACAGGCTGCACCGGCAAAGCCTGCCGCTCCAGCACCAGCCGCTACAGGCACTGCGGGTAATGTGAAAGTAAACTCCCCGATGCCTGGTAAAATAATCGCTTTAAAAGCAAATGTTGGTCAAGCAGTGAAAAAAGGAGAAGTAATCTTAATTTTAGAAGCAATGAAAATGGAAAATGAAATTGTTTCTCCTGAGGATGGTACCATTGCTAGTATCAATGTATCCGCAGGACAATCTGTTGAAGCAGGAGATGTATTAGCAACTTTAAATTAAAGATTTTGCATACTAAAGAAATAGCTATGTAAAATCCCATAAATGGGAGGGAAATATATATGGACTATATTATGGACACGTTTTCCGGACTGCTTCAAGATTCGGCTTTTTCAACTTTAACCTATAAAAATGGTATAATGATTTTGGTTGCATGTGTCTTTCTTTATCTAGCTATAAAGAAAGATTATGAACCTCTATTATTAATACCAATCTCGTTTGGTATGTTGCTTGTTAACTTATTTCCAGGCATTATGGATGCCCCGATCTATAATGCCAGCGGTGAAGTAGTTACTGCAGGCGGTTTATTACATTATTTTTACCTAGGGGATGAGTATGGAATTTGGCCATCCTTAATTTTTCTAGGCGTTGGTGCCATGTCGGATTTTGGACCTTTGATTGCAAATCCATCCAGTTTCCTTTTAGGAGCAGCCGCTCAGCTAGGTATATTTATAGCTTATTTTGGAGCAATTCTACTGGGATTTGAGGACGGAGCAGCTGCGGCTATCTCAATTATTGGTGGAGCAGATGGACCTACCTCCATCTTCTTGGCTTCTAAGCTATCGCCAGAATTGATGGGGCCCATCGCAGTGGCAGCTTATTCCTATATGTCCCTAGTTCCCATTATTCAGCCGCCAATTATGAAGCTACTGACAACGGAAAAAGAACGTAAGATTAAAATGGAGCAGTTACGTCCGGTATCAAAATTAGAAAAAATTCTATTTCCAATTATCGTTACAATTGTAGTTGTATTAATTCTTCCTAGTACAGCACCTTTGGTAGGTATGTTGATGTTAGGAAATCTATTCCGTGAATGCGGGGTTGTACGTCAGCTTACAGACACAGCCTCCAATGCTTTAATGTATATTGTAGTTATCCTTTTAGGAACCTCAGTTGGTGCTACCACCAGTGCAGAAGCCTTTCTAACCCCAAGCACTTTAAAAATTGTTGTACTCGGATTGATCGCTTTTGCTTTTGGTACTGCCGGCGGTGTTCTCTTTGGTAAATTAATGTGTAAATTATCCGGTGGAAAAATAAATCCATTAATCGGTTCAGCTGGGGTATCAGCGGTGCCGATGGCAGCCAGAGTTTCACAGAAAGTTGGAGCAGAAGCGGATCCTACGAATTTCCTATTGATGCATGCAATGGGACCAAATGTGGCTGGTGTTATTGGAACAGCCGTAGTCGCCGGTACCTTTTTAGCTATCTTTGGTGGTTAATGGATCGTATCATTATTAATATAGGAAACTTTAATAGAAAGTATCAAACGACTGACTGACAACACGGTCAGACTACGTTAAGAACAGGAGGAAGAGTAATGGCAGAACAAGCAAAACGACCGGTTAAAATAACCGAAACCATATTACGTGATGCCCATCAATCCTTAATAGCAACTCGAATGTCTACGGAGCAGATGCTTCCGATCATCGAAAAAATGGATAAGGTTGGTTATCATGCAGTAGAATGCTGGGGCGGTGCTACCTTTGATGCGTCCTTGCGTTTCCTTAAGGAAGATCCTTGGGATAGACTTAGACAGCTTAGAAAAGGATTTAAAAATACGAAGCTCCAGATGTTATTCCGTGGACAGAACATCTTAGGATATCGTCATTATGCAGATGATGTTGTGGCATATTTCGTACAGAAATCTCTTGCTAATGGTATCGATATCATTCGTATCTTTGATGCATTAAATGACCTACGTAATCTGGAATGTGCGGTAAATGCTGCAAATAAGGAAAATGGTCATGCACAGATCGCAATTTCCTATACCTTAGGAGATGCCTATACCCTAGATTACTATGTCGATATAGCAAAAAGAATTGAAAGCATGGGGGCATCCTCCATCTGTATCAAGGACATGGCAGGACTTCTAGTGCCTTATAAAGCTACAGAGCTGGTTACAGCATTAAAGAAAGCAGTGAAAATCCCTATTGATCTTCACACCCACTATACCAGTGGTGTTGGTGGAATGACCTATCTAAAGGCTGTTGAAGCAGGTTGCGATATTATCGATACAGCAATGTCACCATTTGCTATGGGTACTAGTCAACCGGCTACCGAGGTTATGGTAGAGACCTTCAAGGGTACTCCATATGATACCGGATTAGATCAAAAACTTTTAGCAGAAATTGCAGATTATTTCCGTCCGCTACGTGATGAGTCCTTAGATAAGGGATTACTTAATCCTAAGGTTATGGGTGTTAATATCAAGACACTTTTATATCAAGTTCCCGGTGGTATGCTATCGAACTTACTGTCCCAATTAAAGGAGCAGAAAGCGGAAGATAAATACTATGAAGTTCTGGAGGAAATCCCTAGAGTACGTAAGGATTTCGGTGAGCCTCCTCTTGTAACTCCTTCTAGCCAGATTGTTGGTACTCAGGCAGTGCTTAACGTTTTAGCAGGAGAACGTTATAAGATGGTAACCAAGGAATCAAAAGCAATCCTTTCTGGTCAGTATGGCCAAACCGTAAAACCTTTTA
>JAAYQP010000261.1 GCA_012519195.1 Clostridiales bacterium
GGAGCATTCTGTAGCTCTTCTACTGCATTTGGTATTGGTACGCCCGATAAATCCCTAAGTCTTTTAGCCTGTTCATAGTCATCAGCTGGAACCTCATCTGGCTTTATTGCTCTCAAGACACTATTGGCAAATTTGTAAGGACTGGCTGTAGATACGATCACTGTCTTTGTCCGATCTCCTGTTTCTTCTATATATTTAGAATATACACTGGCTGCAACCGCTGTATGGGTATCCATGACATAGCCATATTTCTGATAAACTTCACGAATCGCATCCTGCGTTTCCTTAGCAGAGGCCCACCCTCCTACAAAATCCTTCAGATTATTTTTCATATGATCCGTTATTTCATAGACGCCCTTCTTTATTAATGCTTCCATTAACTCTGCGGTTAACTTCGGATCACAACCTGCAATCTGATAGATCAGACGTTCCAAATTACTGGATACAAGAATATCCATGGATGGAGACTCTGTAAGTATAAATTCTCGATTCTTATCGTAGCGACCAGTTTGGAAGAAATCAAAGAGTACTTTATTTTCATTGGATGCACAAATCAATTTATGTATAGGTACGCCCATACATTTCGCATAGTATGCTGCAAGAATATTTCCAAAGTTACCGGTAGGTACTACGAAATTAATTTTCTCTCCCTTTTGAATCTGATTCCTTCTATATAGATTGGCATAGGAGTAGACATAATAAACGATCTGAGGAACAAGCCTTCCAATATTAATCGAGTTAGCTGATGAGAAACGGTAACCAGCCTTCTCCATACGGTCCGCCAGTTCCTTATCGTTAAATATAGTTTTAACACCGCTTTGGGCATCATCAAAATTACCTAGAATACCTACCACAGCAGTGTTCTTACCTTTTTGAGTGACCATCTGCTTTTCTTGCACAGAGCTCACACCATTTTTAGGATAGAATACGATAATTTTAGTTCCTTCTACATCAGCAAAACCAGCTAAGGCTGCTTTTCCTGTATCCCCGGAGGTTGCTGTTAATATAACAATCTCCTCTTCTACCTCGTTTTTCTTCGCAGCTTTTGTAAGCAGATGGGGTAAGATCGATAGGGCCATATCCTTAAATGCAATGGTAGCACCATGGAATAGTTCCAGATAGTAAGTGTCACCCACCTGTTTTAAGGGAGCAATCTCCGATGTATCAAACTTATCATCATAAGCCTTTTTGATACAATCAATCAATTCCTCCTCTGTATAATCTGTAAAGAATAGCTTCATAACTTCATAAGCCAACTCCCGGTAATTCATCTGGGACAATTCTTCCATCGATTTTGTCAGGGACGGTATGGTTTCAGGAACAAACAAACCTCCGTCCGAAGATAAGCCTTTCAATATAGCCTGTGAAGCCTTAACAAGGTTGTCTGAGTTTCTTGTACTCCTATACATTAGGTTCATAGTAGTTCAATCCCCTTTACTATTATTTACTTGCTTTTCGTAGCAATTGCCGTCTAACGTTACCATAAATTTTTCATATTCTGTGTTCTTTTTGCGGCACTTGGCAAGTAAGGAAAATACCACTTGCTTGCAAGTTTCATGTATTATAACATGCTTAATCTTCGGACACAATAAGAGGTCATAGTAATTTTTAAATTATTTGTAAAATTCATGGCCACCATGCTGAAATAGCCAGGTCAGGTTATTATCAAACCACTGAGCACTGTTCTTTTTAGCTCTTTTTCTCGCCATAAAATATAAGGCACCTTCCGAATAATCCTCACCCTTAAGTGCCCGTTCTACCGATTCCTTGGTGTTTTTCGTTACCTTTACAGACCAATAACGTTTATCCGATACCGGAGAAAACTGATAATCTCCATTGGAATTTTGAAAAATAACCTCCTTAATGGTATCTGGAAAGTCCTCGTTGGCTACTCGGTTTAATATAACGTTTGCCACCAAGATACGGCCTTTGATATCTTCGCTACCTGCCTCAGCCTGAACAATACGCTCTAGCATTGCCACTTCCTCGTCGGTTACTTTGATGATATATCCTGGATTACTTACTTCTTCGACTTTTTCTTGATTTTCCTTTTCCTTTGACTTTTTCTTTTCCTTCTTATCCTCAGTTTTCATTTCTTCTGATACGACTGAGAAGCTCTGTATCATATCGACATCCTCATCCGTATCCTGCTCAGACTTCTCTTTCATTATTTGCTTATCGAAATCAGTATTTTCGCCCTCTTGCTCCTGTAAAGAAGGATACTGATCAATAGAATCCGTGGAACTAGGGACAGTAAGAAGCCTAGTCTCAAGGGGTTCTCCCTTCGATAGGATCTCTTGGCTAGATGAGATCTCTTCAAGCGACTGATATTTTAGGAGTAACTTATTCGCTCTGATCTCATCAAGTAGCTCGCTTAATTCTTCCTCCTCTATTTGTTCTTGGGCTGCTTCTTCACTTTCATTCATTATCCCTGATGCTGTGGATTTAATGTTATAAAATACATCGGATCCAAAAAACAACATTAAGAAGGATAATACGTATGCAATGATTACCATAAATACTCCATGACGATTTTCATGCATTTTTCTCTTTTGAAGAAACGTATTTATCTTAGACATAATTCTTTCCTCTTTTCTTGAAATTTCTGTACGCAAACCTAGACTCTTGAAATTTCATGCGATAATAGTATTCCATATAATGGAATTGTTGGTAACGCTATGAGAATTATAGACATCACTTTTTTTAGTGTCAATAAGTTAGCTTGATTTTCGTTATTTACACTGATGTGATTTTAGCTATATTTTCCATCAATGGTAATTAGTTACAATAAGCTTGTGCTATATTACAAGCTTTCTATACATATTTGACAAGCTAAATTTAATATATATTTAACATTTTATTAATTATTTTGTACTATATCCAAATAATTTATACATATTCTACAGCATTAGTATAGATTTTCCGGGCATTTTTAAAGTATTCTACAAAATTAGGATTTAATATTTTTTTAATAATTTGCTTGTTTATGACATAGATATACATTTTAATCCAATTGCGCTTTCTAAAAATAGGATAAAAAAGATTCCTTCTTAATTAAATATAGTATAGAAGGAATTGACGAAAATTTAGGAATAAGATAAGATGAAAAAGAAAAGATGATTAGAAAATTTTACCTGAAATATTAATAATCTTTTAAATTTCAAAAAAGAACTATCTAAAATAATAATTTATGCTATAATATAAGTATATTTTTTCTTCTTCCGTTTTCATAGTTTCGCAAATTGAAGCCATCAAGATCTTGCAAGTATTTCGATACAATCGGAATGTACCGACTTGCTAATAAGATTTTTGATGGCTCAATTTGCTTTTTCTATATCATTTTTTAATTCGACGGTAAATAAGGTACCAGTTCGATCACTTTTGGCTTGTATGATTCCTCCGTGCATTTCAATAATACTATGTGCAATGGCCAGCCCCAAACCACTTCCACCGGTCTCACAGGAGCGGGATGATTCCACTCGATAAAATCTTTGGAAAATCTTTTTCAGATCTTTCTCAGGGATAATTTCGCCATAATTTGTAATTGATATTATGACTGAATCCTTTCGACATTTTAAGTCGATTAAAATGATTTTTCCTGTCTTTCCATATTTCGTAGCGTTACTGATCAAGTTTGCAAATGCTCTAGCCAGCAGATCCCCGTCTGCCTTAATAATGGCAGTAGAACAATTCCTTGTAAATGAGTATTCTAGATGGTATTCTTCAAAGCTTGGATAAAACTCGTCTAGAAGCTGGTTAATCAATTTCACCATATCTACTTCTGCCAACACTGGCTTAACTTCTCCAAAGTTGAACTTTGTATAGGTAAAGAGATCTTCAATCAGGTTCTCCAAACGGAGAGACTTATTATAAGCAATCTCTATATATTTTCTTTGTGTTTCCGGAGAAAGCTCCTTGGTGGAAACCAAGTCAAGATATCCTATAATCGATGTCAGAGGAGTTCGTAAATCATGAGCCACACTGGTTATGAGTTCATTTTTTGCATACTCACTTCGCCGCTCATTTTCCATGATCTCATGGATGCTTTCCGCCATTTCATTTAATTTATCTGCAATTAGGGCAAATTCATCCTCATTATTAATGACAATCCGATTTCCTAGATTACCTTTGGAGATTTCATTGATTCCCTCTGCAATTTCTTTAATATAGATAATAAATTTTTTTGTTAGTAATAAGAAAAAGGTAATAAACAGAATTACCCCTAATGTTATTGAAAGAACTGTAATGATAATGGTCGGTATCTCTGATAGAGATCTAGCTTCTTTCCGAAAGAAAAAGATATAAATACCAATATGTATTGTACCGATGGAGAGCAAGGTATACAGAAGACTAAGCAGACTATATAAAACAATTTCAAAACGAAAGCTTTTAAATATATTATTGTTCAATCTTATAACCAACTCCCCAAACAGTCTTGATGATCTGAGAATTACGGGAATCCATCTCAATCTTCTCTCGTATCCTGCGAATATGTACCATTACAGTATTATTGGCTTCATACATTTTCTCATTCCAAACCCTCTCAAAGATTTCATCCGTTGAAAAAACCCTTCCCACATTGCTTGCCAGTAGATATAAAATATCAAATTCGATCGGGGTAAGCTTCACCTCTTTCCCGTAAGCAATTACTTTATGATTTTCTTTATTAATCGTAAGATGATCCAGGACAATTTCCTTATCTGGCTTTTCATCGTGTGAGCTAGGATTAAACTTGGTATATCTTCTTAACTGGGATTTGACTCTGGCGGTTAACTCCAAAGGGTTAAAGGGTTTCGTAACATAATCGTCCGCACCGGTACCCAGACCGATAATCTTGTCTAGATCTGTAGATTTGGCACTCAACATTATGATCGGAATTGTACTGGTTTCTCGGATTTTTTTGCACATGGTTAGTCCATCCATTCCCGGCATCATAATATCCAATATAACCAGCTTGATTTCTTCCGTTTCTAATATTTTTAATCCTTCCCAAGCATTATTCGCTTTATGAACAATATATCCTTCACTGACAAGGTGGATTTCCACCAGATCTGCAATCTCCTTATCATCATCAACAACTAAAATATCTGCCTGTCCCATACAACCCCTCCTTTCTGATCGTATAGTTATATAGTAACATTCATAGGTTATTGCGAAATTTACTATAATAACAATTTTATATACAACATATACGAAGACTTCGCTCCGTGGCATGCTTGCACGCAAACTTCGCTCAGAAACTTTATATGTTGTATATAAAATTAAAGTATAGCATGGCTATGCATATCTTATCATAAGAAAATCTTTAATTCATTAAATTTTTATTAAAATATATAGTATGGAATCAAAGCAAATCCATTTTTGGAAATCGATTGTCATTTACTTTTCTCTAGGCCCATGTTACAATACCTTCTGTGAGTAGCATAAATGGTCGCACCGATTAGGTGAGGAAAGTCCGGGCTTCACAGGGCAGAGTGCCGGATAACGTCCGGTGGAGGCGACTCCAAGGCTAGTGCAACAGAAATATACCGCCAATCTTTTGATTGGTAAGGGTGGAAAGGTGGCTTAAGAGACCACCGCCCTTCTGGTAACAGAAGGGGCAGATGTAAACCCCACTCGAAGCAAGACCTAACAAAAGCGATACGGTTGCCCGCCGTGCTTTGGGTTGGTCGCGGAATAAAGGCGAAAGCTTTTATTCGAGCCACATGGTAACATGTGGTCCAGATAGATGACCATTCACGACATAACCCGGCTTATCGTGCTACTCATACCTTGAAACAGCTGCCGCCAACGAATTCCTTTAATATAGAGTTGGACGGCACCGCTTCACTAGGAGCCCCGATAAAATAATCCAAAAATTTTAATAATCTTTTTGCTTCTACATATTCTTTACTTTCCCGATCTACTCCAAAGAGAATAGGTTCTGCATATAGCTTTAACACAGCTAATTCATAGATTAATGCGGAATTAAACATAACATCCACATCCTCTTGGAATGGGAAGATATTCTCTTCTTCTCCTCTTCGTACGGAAGGCCACATAGCAATCGTTTTCTGGGCAGATGCTCCTCTTGTTCTTGCATCTCTCACCATTCTTCGAAGCAATCTGCCATCCGTGGTAGGTATGCGGTTATGTTCATCAATATTCAGCTGAGTAAGTGCGCTGATATAGATCTTATATTTACTCTCCCTCGGCAAGGAATAGGAAAGTGCATCATTTAAACCATGGATTCCTTCGATAACCAAGATATCCTCCGTCCCCAATTTTAAATAATCTCCCTTATACTCTCTTTTGCCCGTAATAAAATTAAAATAAGGCAAATCTATGGTTTTACCATTCAGTAGGTCCGTCATATCCTGATTAAATTGCTCTATATCAATGGCATAAAGACTCTCAAAATTATAGTTTCCATACTCATCCTTCGGTCTCTTCTCCCGTTCAACAAAATAATTATCAATAGCTATTGGGTGGGGTTTTAATCCATGGGCCTTAAGCTGAATCGATAGCCGGTGAGAAAAGGTCGTCTTTCCAGAGGAAGATGGTCCGGCAATCATTATAAATTTCTTATCTCCAGTTTTACTAATACCTTCTGCGATATCACTGATTTTCTTCTCTTGAAGAGCTTCCTGAACCAGTATTAATTCATTTAGTTTTCCACGAGATATGGCATCATTTAAGGTTCCAACATTCGGGATATCCATCATCTTAACCCATTGATTCGATTCCTTAAGGGTATGGAAGAGCTTAGGTTGGGGGACAAATGGCTTCACAAGGGTAGGGGATTTTCTATTCGGTAGGATTAATAGGAAACCCTCATCATATAACATAAGATCAAAATATTTTAACATTCCAGTACTGGGTGGCATATAGCCATAGTAGTAATCTTCAAATCCATCAAGGCTGTAGATATTTGCTTTAGAGACACGGCGATAACGGAATAATCTTTCCTTATCATACATACGATATTGCCGGAACAACTCTATCGCATCATCTGTCCCTATACTCCGTTTCATAAAGGGTATATCCCTTTGAATGAGTTCCTCCATGCGCCTCTTAACTGCATCGATTCGCTCCTTTGTTAGTACAACACTGCCCGAATAGTCGCAATATAGGCTATTACCGATGGAGTGTTCCACTGAGACCTTCTCAATATTTTCAGAACCGATCTCTGCATAGAAGGCCTTCAACATAATCAGAATCATTCCTCTGACATAGGTTTTGTGACCGGCATCCTCAGCTGTTGTAACGAAGCGGATGGAGCAGTCCTGCTTTACGGTCTTAAACAACTCCCGCAGTTTATGATTCACAAATGCTAAGATGATATCATGTTCATAATCCTTTTGAAAGTCCTTACTTATCTCCATCAAAGTTATATATTGTGGATATTCATAAATGGAACCATTAATTTCAACTTTTACTATATCACTCATAGGATGACCTCACTTTCTAAAATATATTTTTATCCACCAGCAATATAATAATAATAATTGCTAATAAATTTATTGATTATAGCATCCAAGACTAAGTTCAATTAGATTTTTTTCTTGCGTTATCTCCTGTAGTCTCATGATCGAATTACTGGTAGATTCATTCCTTAGCTTATGAATTATATTGTCGCATCGGGCAAATTCCTTTTGTAGAAACTCTTTGAGAATAGGGTGTTGCCCCTCCAAAAGTAATCTACCATAATGATAGTGTTCTTCTTTCTTTAATTCATAGGCCCTTGGATCATCTACAAAATCTTGTCTCTGGGCACGCATCATTACATAATATTTACCGTCTTCCTTTATCATATTCTCTTGGGTAATAAAGAAACCGATCTTCTCCATCAATCTTCGAACTAGATAAATTTCTGATTGTGGCTGTAAAACCAGTTCCTTTAGTGATTTTACTACTTCTAGATGAGCCCTTAGAATTTGAACGGCAAGCCCTCCGCCCATTCCGGCAATGAGAACCGTATCTACCTCCCCGACTTTTAGTTTTTCTAATCCATTCGATTTTCTAGTTTCAATATCTTTTCCAAAGCCATACTTTTCTATATTAATTCTAGCCCTTTCAATCGGTCCCTGATTTACATCCATTGCAATTACATGAGGGGCTAGCTTATTCTCTATCAGATAGATCGAAGTATATGCATGATCGCATCCAATATCTGCTACTCTGTTATTTGGTGTGACAAGGCTTGCCACAGCCTGTAAACGATTTGAAAGTTGCATATTTCATCTCCATTTGTTCTTTTATTACATTTCTACTATAGTATCATGAAATAGAACTATTTTCCATTAGTTTCTATTATAATAACCGGATTCACTTTTTTAAATAGGAGAAAGCTTCCTCTCGAACAAAAATGGACTGATGGTATACGATTGGATCGTACTACAGCAGTCCAAAATTATAATTTTAATTATTCTACTTCTTTATTATAACATGAGATTAAATTGTCGTAATCATTAATATTCAATCTAACCTTCCGAAGTCTCCTGTAATTTCTTCCTTAGGCGATCAATCTCCTCTTTACAGGTATACATGATTTGCTTACATTCTTAGAACAATTACCTTCATCGTAACTTAACCTTAATCCAGGTAATCTTTCAGTTTGCGGCTTCGACTTGGATGTCTTAGTTTACGAAGGGCCTTTGCTTCAATCTGACGAATACGTTCTCTGGTAACATTGAATTCTTTACCGACTTCCTCTAAGGTGCGAGCTCGTCCATCATCAAGGCCGAAGCGAAGCCTTAATACCTTCTGCTCTCTTTCGGTTAAGGTTCCCAGCACATCCACCAGCTGCTCTTTCAGTAAAGTAAAGGCTGCAGCTTCTGCAGGTACCGGCACATTATCATCTTGGATAAAGTCCCCAAGATGGCTGTCCTCCTCCTCCCCAATCGGAGTTTCTAGAGATACTGGTTCTTGGGATATTCTCTGTATTTCTCTTACTCGTTCAACCGGGATATTCATAACCTCAGAGATTTCCTCCGGTAAAGGCTCTCTTCCAAGTTCCTGTAAAAGCTGACGTTGTACACGGGTTAATTTATTGATTGTCTCAACCATGTGAACTGGTATACGAATGGTTCTCGCCTGATCAGCAATGGCTCTAGTAATCGCCTGGCGGATCCACCAGGTAGCATAGGTACTGAATTTAAAGCCCTTACGGAAATCAAATTTCTCGACTGCTTTAATCAATCCAAGATTACCTTCTTGAATTAAATCAAGAAAAAGCATACCGCGTCCTACATAACGCTTTGCTATACTGACAACCAGACGAAGGTTTGCTTCAGCTAAACGCTTCTTAGCATGTTCATCACCTTCCTCCATTTTTATTGCCAGTTCTATTTCCTCCTCCGCTGTAAGCAGAGGTACCTTACCGATTTCTTTCAGATACATACGGACGGGATCCTCAATGTTAATGCCCTCAGGAATGCTTAAATCTATGGTTTCGATTTCGTCCTCATCGTCCAGAATGATTTCTTCTTCTTCATCCTCTTCTGATATACGCAGTACATCTACATTATGCTTTTCCAGATAATCATATATTTTTTCAATACGCTGGGGATCAAGCTCCATATCTGCAAAAAAATCATTTACTTCCTGATATTCTAGGACATTTTTCTTTTTCTCTGCAAATGCGAGCAATTCCTTAAGCCTCTCTGTAAATTTTGCAATGTTCTCGTCCATTAATAATCCTTCCTTCTTAAACTCTTTTTATATTTTAACCAACCTTTGATGAAATATGCAAATTCTGCTATTCTAGGGGGTTTTCAGTTTCTTTATGCGAAAATAACTATAGATCGATCCTAATATTATGCTTTTTTAGCTCCGCTTTCTGCTTTATTACTTTCTGTAAAAGGACCGTATCATTTGCTTCGATCGCCTTCTCACTCTGCTTGTCCAAACTATTTTCCTTAATTCGCTGGACCGTTTCCGATAATGCTTTCTTCCATCCGGCCGTATCCATCTCTCCTTTAATACCTGCAGAAAAAAGTGCTGCCACCTCAGATTGTTCCTCTTTGCTTTCAAAATGATTAATGATTTTAGCCGGTATCACAGTTGCTTCCTGTTCATATTGGTTAAACACCAATTTCGCTACCTCACTGCAGATTCCCTCAGTAAAATCCTCAGGGGATAATATCCCTTTGATTTTTTCAAATAAAGCATTATCCTCGATCAGCCAGGTCAGCATCAACTTCTGGGATTTATAAATACCATCCTCCAAAGTTTTCTTGGATCTACGGGTTTCGCGGTATTCTTTTGTTTCGCTAATCCCTCCAACCATCTGGGATCCCATACGATTAACCAGCCTACGCAGCTGTTCAATATCAATAAGATACCTTTTCGCAATCGCTTCAAGATGAAAATTTCTTTCCATTTCTTCGCGAAAACTCAAAAGTTTCCTTGCTATTTCATTGAAAAATCGAGTTTTTTGCTCGGGGTCAGCCAAATCATAATCCCTTTCTAGGATATCAATTTCAAAAAAGAAACTATTTTGTGCCTCGTTAATTCTCTTTTGATACTCTTCAGCCCCCAATGCCTTTATGAAATCGTCCGGATCCTTATAAGGTTTCATACTAACCACCTTAACTGTTAGCCCGGCTTCCTTTAAAATTGGGATTGCTCGAAGGGAAGCTTGCGTTCCAGCCTGATCACTATCAAAGGTTAACAATACCTCATCCGTAAAGCGCTTTAATAGATTCGCATGAAAACTGGTAAAGGCTGTTCCAAGGGCTGCTACTGCATTGGTAAAGCCAGCCTGGTGTAAAGCAATAACATCCATGTATCCTTCACAGATTAATAGATGGGGCGCCCTACTGCTTCTGGCAAAATTTAAACCATATAAGGTACGACTTTTTTCAAATATTAAAGTTTCCGGTGAATTCAGATATTTGGGCATTCCATCACCCATTACCCGGCCTCCGAATCCGATGACTTTTTGATTTATATCCATGATCGGAAACATAACCCGGTTCCAGAATTTATCCATACCACCGCGCTTTTCATCAATCGTAACCAATCCAGATTGTTTTAAAAATACATCATCATAATTTAAACCTTTTAAATACTTGTATAGATCATCACTATATTTATTCGAGTATCCAAGCCCAAATTTCTTAATGATATCCTCGCTTAATCCTCGATCTTTTAGATATCGCATAGCAGCTTGTCCACGGTTTGATTTTAATTGATAGAAAAAATACTTTGCCGCCTCTTTGTTTACCTCTAGGAGTCTGGCCCTTAAGTCGGATCTTTTTCTTGCTTCTGCTGAATATTCCTGCTCCGGTAGCTCAATACCAGCCCGTTCTGCCAAAAACTTTAAGGCTTCCACGAAGGTATAATTCTCATACTCCATAATAAAAGTAAAAACATTCCCCCCAACACCGCATCCAAAGCAGTGATACATCTGTTTGGAGGCACTCACTGAAAAGGACGGTGTTCTTTCATTATGGAATGGGCATAATCCCATATGATTGCTTCCTTTTTTCTGCAACTTTATGTAGGAGCCAATTACACTAATGATATCATTTCGATTTCTTATTTCCTCAACTAACTCCTCCGGATAATACAATGCACATACCTCCTACCGCTGTTACTTTCTGCTTAATACACACTCCAAGCAGACGGAATCATAAGCTCTTTGTATTTTGCTACCGCAAAGCGATCCGTCATACCTGCAATATAATCAACTACGGCTTGATAAGAGGGTTCATTCATCTGTTCCATCCGAATAAGATACTCTTGGGGTAATTGTTCTAAATTCTTTTCATAATACATAAACAAATGCTCCAATAGTCTCTCTGCCTGTTCCTCCTGACCTTTCGCCCTTTTATTGAGATATACATAATTAAACATGTATTCCCGCAGTTTTCGCATGGCGGTTTCGATCTTTGGAGACATAATGATATCATTCTGGCCTTCACTATTGGTTACAATATCATGCACCAATGTATCCAATCGTTCTCCAAGGCTATGCCCCAGTACATCTGTGTATTCTCTGGGTATATCCTCTTCCTTGATAATCTTTCCTCTTATAGCATCATCAATATCATGGTTAATATAAGCTATTTTATCGCATAATCGAACGATCTTACCTTCCAAAGTCGAAGGCTTTCCTGAAGTCTGATGGTTCCTAATCCCATCTCTGACCTCTTTCGTCAGGTTCAATCCTTTTCCACGGTTCTCCAAAAATTCCACAACACGGATGCTCTGCAGATGATGCTTAAAACCTTCTGGACATATTCGGTTAAGCGCCCGCTCCCCTGCATGACCAAAGGGAGTATGGCCTAGGTCATGTCCCAATGCAATCGCTTCGGTTAAATCCTCATTGAGGCGCAACGCCTTTGCAATGGTTCTTGCTATCTGAGCCACTTCCAAGGTATGTGTTAATCTGGTTCGATAATGGTCTCCTTCCGGCGCCAAAAACACCTGTGTTTTATGCTTTAACCTTCGGAAGGATTTGGAGTGTAGAATACGATCCCGATCCCTTTGATAAACCGGGCGAATGTCACACTGCTCTTCTTCAAAATCCCTCCCCTGAGAGCAGTCCGAAAAAGCAGCATAAGGGCTTAGTATCTCATGTTCCCTTTTCTCCATCCTTTGTCTCAAATTCAAACTCTGTTCCATACCAATCCTCCTTATCGGTAATACCGGAAGCTGATCCTGACAAAAGTAGTTTGATTAAGTATTTGCAATTAATTCACGCTTATACTACTAATATTCTACAAAGACTCCCTATTTCCTTTTTTATTTTTTGAAATTGTTTGTATAAGGAATAAAATCAGTAAAAAGTCCATAAAATTTATTTTTAACCCCTAATTTTCAGGCATATTATACGAATGCAAAATGGGATGTTGCAAAAAAGAACACCTACTATGATTTGCATTGCCAAAGATGGACGTACAAAGTCCGCTTTTGACAACACTAATCACAGCAAGTGTTCTTCTAAGTGTATTACGGATATACCTATATACCCTTATATATTTTGCAACCGCCCCTTTTACCGGTCTGTACTATCTGTTTTTTACAAATCTCTTTTTAATTCTTCAGCCATCGCAAGTAACTGCTTTTCATCCACATATCTGGACAGGCAACCGTATCCTTGAACACAGGTTCCTCCTGTTATATTACCGAATATAATTGCATCCTTTACTGAATAATTATGATACAGTCCATACATGAAACCACTTAGAAAAGCATCTCCTGCTCCAGTGGAATCTACTGCCTCAATATTTCTTAATGGTGGAAGAACATGGGTAACACCATTCTCCACTAGCATACAGCCATCCTTATCTAGCTTAATGATAACCTTATCAAAATACTCTCCTAGCTTCTTTCCTGCATCCTCAAGATTATCCGTTCCGGTAATTTTTAAGGCTTCCTTTTGATTCGGTGTGAAATAATCTGCAATGGTTAAGTACTCGGAATACTTTTCCAGACTCAAATCATCTTCCCAACCCACATCAAATACCAATATGGTTCCATCCTCTTTTAGTCGTTTATAGATATCTAGGAAGTTAACGGACATTTCAACTATTTTGGAACCCTTTAGGTAGGAATAGATTTCATCCTCTTGCTCCTTCGTATACTGAAAGCCTTCATTATAGGAGATAAAGGTTCGATCTCTTTTTGTTGAAATGATAGAGGTTATGGTTACAGGTACGCGATCCCCTTGATCAAGATTCTTATACGGAATACCAAACTCAGTTAGTTTTTCTTTTGCATAATTGGAGAACATATCGTTTCCAAGGAATGTACTAAACTTTGTAGGAACTCCCAGTCTAGCCAAATTTATCATTGTAGCTGGGATACCACCGCCTAATTGGACATCAAAGCCTTGGGAATACACTTCCTCTCCTTCATTCGGTATTTGATCGATCCCAGAGTACAAGATATCGATATTAATATTGCCCACTCCAGACACAAAGTCCATTCTACTTCCACTCCTCAATATATTCTTTGTTCAATTTTATGTATTCATCGACTAATGATTTTGCAAGGGTATAAGAATTGACCAGCGGGTGAACCATTAGACAATCAACTGCTGCCTCAATGCTTTTATTTCGTATTGCTAAAGAAGCAAGGCGCTCATAGCTCTTTACTCTTCGGATCAATTCCATAGCAAGCTCATTTGGTTTCTGTACCTCATGAGGGAAATAGCCCTCTCTGGTAACCGTACAGCTAATCTCAACCACATCGCTATCTTCCAGTCCCTTAATAGCTCCCTTATTCGGCACGCAAAGAACCATTTCTTTCGGCTCGTTCGATAATTCAGCTTCTATATATTTTAAAGCGACTCCGGCATAACCCCCATGATCTTTCTCATAGATGTCAAACTTAAATGGAGGCTTATGACTTTCTACACCTGTCTCGTTGGCCATATAGGCACCTTCACGCTTGCCATACCATTTTTCATAAACTTCCAGGCATTTCTCAAAGTCGCCTTCGATATCCATATGTGATAGTTCTTCCGTCATTTTCTCATTAATATCTCGAATTACTTCTCCCCTAGTTACACCACAAGAGAGTATATTCTTAACTGCTTCCTCACGATAGAAGTAATAATATAGATATTCATTTAAAATACAACCAAAATGTAATGCCAATTCCTTATCAAAGAATCGCATATCTGTTTCTGTATAGATCCGGTCATTTACAAGTAACTCCGGCATAATTTCTTTTCCATCTAATTGAATACTGTTAAAGAAAGACAAATGATTTAAACCATAGCACTCCCCAGTTAATCGATCTTGACTAACACCGTAAATCTTAGCAAATGAATGCAATAAACCACTGGGTGCATCACAAATTCCAAAGGTAAAATCATAGCCCATATCTCTTAATGTTTGCGACATTACCCCTGCAGGGTTTGTAAAATTAAATACCTTAACATCAGGTCTACCATGCTGTTTAATTAATTCACAATATTTTACTATCTCTGGCACAGAACGCATAGCAAAGGAAAAGCCTGCGGCTCCTGTGGTTTCCTGTCCTAATACCTTATGGGATAGAGCAATTCTTTCATCCTTGATGCGCATATCATCTTCACCTACACGAATGGTGGTAATAATATAATTCGCATCCTTAATCGCTTCTAAGGGATCCAAAGTTAGTTCAAAACGAATCGAATTGTCTACTCTTTTTGCAACCTCTTTTGCCATCTTGCCATATATATTTAGCTTTTTTTCGTTATTGTCCATAAATATAATCTCTGTGATGCCTAATCTTTTTGCGCTCTGGACCAAGCTTTTTGCTAAAAACATGGAGCGGACACCGCCACCACCAATTACTGATATCTTCATCTTTTTCCTCCTTATCATGTAAAAACTAATAATCAGCTTCATTCATACGGAATATTTTATTAATTGCAAAAACTGCAATCACTCCCAGGATTATCAACACAACACCCATCATGTTGGCATAGCCATAATTATTATCCATCAAAGATGTTTTATAAAGATACAGCGGAAGATTAAGTGTAGTAATACCAGGTCCTCCATTGGTTGTTAGATAGATCAACTCAAATTCTCGTAACATACTTGTTGCTGCTATGATAACACTCGTTCCGATCACGGTTCGAGTAAGGGGTAGTCGTATAAATAAATCAATCTGCAAGGTAGAGGCTCCATCAATTTTCGCTGCCTCCAACACATCCTCCGATATGGATGCTAAGCCAGCAAGAACCAAAATTGTTACCAGACCAGCATAAAGAAGCCAGCTTAAAGTTACTGTAAAAAAGGCAGAATTTTGATCAAAATACCAGTTCTTTGCGAATTTCTCACCAGTAACTAAACTGATAAAGGAATTAACCAATCCATATTTAGGATTAAAAACATTTAAAAATATTACACCCAATGCAGATGCAGATATAACATTCGGAATCATATAAACTGTTCTAAGCAGTTTCCAGCCTTTCCGTCTTCGAGATAATAAAAGCGCTGTTGTAGTTCCAATTCCTACGTGAATAACGGATTGTAACAAGGCCCAAATCCCAGTATTTTTTAAGGCTGTATGCATTCTAGTATCCTCTAGGATCGCTTTTATGTAATTATCTAGTCCAATAAACTGAAAGATACCTCCTGCTTTCCACTCATAGAATGAGGTAAATAACACGATAATTATTGGCAGTAAATATACCAAAGCAAATAGCAAAATACATGGTAAGAGAAAGAATACCATATAACGCTTTTTAACACGCACCTAAGTCACCTCCTAATCCTCCCCTGCTATTTATGACAAGGTCATTCATAGCAGGAGAAGAAGATGTATAACGATTTATTGTCTCACTTTAATTAATTTACCTTGGCAACAGCGGATAAAGCATCAGCAAATTGTTCTGGTGTAATTTCACCTTGTGCCAATAATGGATACTGTACGCTAATCTCATCTACAACATTTGCATACCATAAGCTCTGGAAATCATTAATATTCCTACTTGCCTTGTTACCATTTTCGATAACCTCGTTAATGAGTGGATAAACCTGATCAGAAACCACATTAATGTTAGAAGGGATATCTCCTGTCATTTCTAATAATTTCTTCTGGCTCTCTTCTGAGGTTAAGAACCTAACAAATTCAATGGATGCTTTTAGCTTCTCTTCCGTTTTTGAAGCGAAATTAAACCCAATCTTACCACTGTTATACATTACACCGCCAGGAAACATTGCCGTTCCAACCTTCTCTGCAAAGCCTGCTTCAACCATGTTTTCATCATAGAAATCACTTACCATCCAAGGTCCATTAGCGATAATCGCTGTCTCCTCCATAAAGAAGTTGCTTGCAGCATTTTCATATTTTCCACCAACCGCATCGGCTGTTGTATACTTCTGGAACATTTCCTGTATCATCGTTGCCGCCTGAATAAAATCTTCCCTATTATAATCCTTTGGCTGAAGGGTGTTCATAAACTCTTCCCCTTCTTCCGTTTGAGCAATCATAGCACCAAGCATTAAGGAAGTTACCCATCCAGAATCTGCTGTGTCCATAGAAAGCGGTGTAATACCAGCCGCTAACAATTTATCGCATTGTTCAAAGAATTCATCCCATGTCTTTGCTGGCTCTGTAATTCCTGCTTGTGCAAACAAATCTTTATTATAGAAATATCCAATTACCTGTCTAGAATATGGGACACCATAGATTCTACCATCTCTGGAGTTTACATCCCAACATACTTCACTGTTAGAATTATACCATTCCTCATCAATATAATCTGTGATGTCTACTAGTTGATCTTTCATTGAATCAATTAGGTTATAGCCACCGGTAGAAAAAACATCCGGTAAGGAATTAGAGGAATAGAGAACCTTCATTTTATCAACGTAGGCTTGATCTCCTGCAATCTCCTCAACATTCACTTTAATCTTGTCACCATATTGCTCATTAAATGCTGCTAAGCGGTCATTGAACCACTCTGTGTTAGAGCTAACACCAACCCAAGAAGTGGGGAAATTAATCTCTACAACCCCGGAACTTTCCTCTGTTTGAGCCGCACTTTCTGTGTCCTCTTTTTTCTCCGTTGTTTTTTCCTCTTTTTTCGTGTCAGTTGCAACATCATCCCCCTTACCGCTGGACGAACATCCTGCTAGTAAGCCTGCAAATAGCACACATACTAGAATTACGGTAATTAACTTTGTTAACCTTTCTTTCATAACTTAATCCCCTTTCATATAGTTGTTTTAAATATTTCAAAAAAGTCATCTTAACAGACTTTTTTGTATCATTAACAAGTATTTAACAGACTTTTTTGTATCATTAACAAGTATCAAAACTAACCTTTGATGGAACCTGCTACCATACTATCGGTAACCTGCTCCTGCAGTAAAGCGTAGATTACAATACTTGGAAGAATTGCCATGGTAAGTGCAGCAAACATCGAGGTATAATTAAAGGAAAATTGAGATGTAAAATAACTTAAGGCCAGTGGAAGCGTTCTTGCCGTTGTACTTTTCGTCAAAATTAATGCAAAGGTAAATTCATTCCATGAGGTAAGGAACTGTAATATTGCTGCAGTTACCAAACCAGATTTTGCTAATGGAAATATAATTGCGTAATAGGTTCTGACAAAACCTGCTCCATCCAGGTAAGCAGCTTCCTCCAATTCCATTGGTATACTTTGAAAATAACTCTTAATTACAAATAAGGAAGTTGGTAATCCCAAGGCTGCATATACTAGAATGAGTCCGGTTTTTGTATCATACAGTCCAATATTTGTCATGATAATATAGATTGGCATAAGCAAAGCTGAAGTAGGAACAAGTAGAGAGGAAGACAGTAGTAAGGTCAGGAAAGTCTTTCCTCGAAACTCACATCTTGCCAATATGTAAGCAGCCATGGATATTACAATTACATTGATCAAGGTGCTTGCAATTGCAACAATCAAGCTATTGCCATAGAATTGAAAAATAGGTGAAAGTTCAAGTGCTGCTGTATATCCTTTAAAACTGAAACTCTCCGGTAATGCAAATGCACTGGATAGTATTTCTTTATTCGATTTAAAAGATGACATGATGATCCAAATCAGAGGACCAATTGATATGATAACTAAAAATGATAAGTAAATTTTTCTGATAATCGTAGCAAGTAGAAACTTACTTTTTCCCATAAATATTAATCCTCCTATTCTCTGCACAAGTACCACGTGATATTATTTTATACGGAAGAGTAATCTCTAGTCTGCTACTACTTCCTACCGTATCCATATTCTGAAATACTTCCAGAGTTTTCGCTACCATCTCCTTAATTGGCTGATGAATGGTGGTAAGTCCCGGTCTAATTCTGCTGGCTATGGCAATATCATCAAAGCCAAGCACCGAAACCTCCTCCGGAACCTTAACACCAAAGTCATGTAGAGCAGATATCGCCCCCATGGCCACTTCATCACTGAAAGCAAAGATTGCAGTGAATTCTGTACGCTTTTCCAAGAATTGATTGGTTAATCGATATCCGGTGTCAAAGGTTAGAGGACCACAGGCCAACATCTCCTTTTCATCCAGTTGAGAGCCGATCTCTTCAAGTGCTCGTTTACATCCGGTAAATCTCTGAAAACTGGAATCAATATTTCGCAAATAATCTGATAGGAATATAATTTTCTCATGGCCTAAGCTAATCAAATACTTTGTGCCCTCATAGGCTGCTGCCATATCGTTGATATGAATCATATCGGAACGAAAATCAATAGACGCTCCAGCACATATTACGGATTTAACATTCTTGGAAGATATATAATTGATGATGTCC
This sequence comes from Clostridiales bacterium, assembly GCA_012519195.1. Taxonomy (GTDB): domain Bacteria; phylum Bacillota; class Clostridia; order Lachnospirales; family Lachnospiraceae; genus Mobilitalea. The sequence goes on from JAAYQP010000261.1 coordinate 19,222, forward strand.
CGATCCATTGATTCGTCCAGGTAAATGACACCTGCCACATCCAACTCCTTAAAGAACATTTTATAGTGTTCGCTACCTTCAATGGTCGGTACAATCATCATCCGATAATTATATTTTGGAAGCTGATCAATTAGCTCCTTTAGAACCTCCGCATAAAAGCCCAATTTTAGATCAGGTACAAAAACAATGATTACACCATTATCCCTTTTCTGTCTGACTTTGGGCTGATATCCCAGCTCATTCACGGCCCGTTCTATATTTCTGGCTGTTTCTGTACTTACAATGTCGCTTCCTGAAAAATATCTTGAAACTGTTGCCGGTGATACACCTGCTTTTTTTGCAACATCTCGAATTGTTACCGACATAATTTTCACTTCTTTCTCAATATTTTCAATTGAAACATTATTAGATTTTGTTATTTCTTTGTTAGATTTAGTGATTTTGCAGAAATATTATTATGTTTTTTATTATATTATATCACTTTTCACAAGTCAATCCGTTCCAATTGTTTCACTTAAGTTACATAAGTTTCATCTTTGTTTCATTTGTTTCATAGTTTTATAACAAAAAAAGGCCAAATTGAACTCAATCTGACCCTTTTTGTATTCGAATTTTATCAAAATAGTAATTGATTTATAAATATCGAAAACTTATTTGCACTTTCCTTTTGCCGAACAGGAAGAGCATCCTCTGTCACAGCAAGACTTACCCTCTTTCACGTCTTTCAGTTTTCGAATAACAATAAACCCTGTATACCCTAGTATGATTGCTCCAATAATATATGGCGCCATGGAAAATCTCCTTTCTACAAAATCAAACTACCAATTTGAAACACTAAGGTTGAAACAAACCAGGCTACACCCAGTTGAAAAAGTATGGTGAAGATCGTCCATTTTGCCGATCTCATTTCTCTTTGAATTACGCCGATCGTTGCGGCACATGGGATATATAAAAGGCAAAATACCATTAATGAATATGCATTTAAGGTACCAAATCCCACCTCAGATAGCATCTTGGTAAGGCTTGCCATACCTGCTGCGGTATTAATGTTGTTAATATGAAACAATACGCTGAAACTGGATACTACCACTTCCTTGGCTGCAATTCCAGATATCAAGGCAACAACCACCTGCCACATTCCAAGTCCTGCAGGGGCTAAAATTGGTGCAATTCCCTTACCAATGATGGCTCCAAAACTTTGGGACATATCCTCTACCATTCCGCCGGGTCCATAATTTAGAATAAACCATATGATAACAGAGGCTGCAAATATGGTGGTACCTGCTTTTGATAAGTAATCTTTAACCTTATCCCATACATAGATAAGAATGGTACGAGCATTTGGTGTCTTATATTCCGGCAATTCGATCAGCAGACTATTATTACTGTGGATCTTGGTATTCTTATTCATTACATATGCAACGATAATGGCTACAATAATTCCGATTAAATACATAGAGTACGCTACAATCATGGCATTTTCCCCAAAGAACATTTGGGAAAATAATACATAGATTGGAAGTCTGGCACTACAGGACATAAAGGGTGTAACTAGGATTGTTTTCCGCCGGTCTTCCATGTTCTCCAAGGAGCGGGAGGCCATGATAGCAGGAACCGTGCATCCAAAGCCTAGGAGCATGGGTATAAATGCACGTCCCGATAATCCGACCTTGCCCATGATCCCCTCCATAATATAGGCAACTCTAGCCATATAACCACTATCTTCAAGAAATGCCAATGCTAAAAACAGTATAAAAATATTAGGTAGGAAGGTAAGGATGCCACCAACACCTGCAATTATACCATCTACAACCAATGAGCTTATAAAATCCCCGGCTTCCAATGCCTTAAGCAGATCCTGTGCTGCCAAAGAAAATGCTTCTAACCCACCTTCAAAGATCCCTTTGATCATATCACCAATTCGAAATGTCAGGAAAAAGATTACCGCCATGATACCTAAGAAAATTGGTAATCCTAAATACTTATTGGTAAGGATGCGATCCACCTTATCCGTAGTAGCAGCTCTGGTACTCTTATTCACTAATACCTCTTCAATGATTTCCTCTATAAAATCATATTTCTGGTTAATAATATCCTCTTCATAGCTTCGATTGATAATATTTGTTAAATCCAGTGGATATTTTTCTTGTATCTGCTTATCCATCTCCAAATGCTTAATGGCAATCCATCTTATATGCTTTAGATTTCCATATTTGGCTCGGAGACGTTTACGAATGATATCAATTCGATCCTCGATATCATCTGAATACACTAGTGGCAATTCCATATGATACCTATGTCTATGCCTATGTCTTCTCCCTCTTCGATCCAACTTAGCATGATGGTGATGCTCCAGATTTAAATCTGAAATTTTATCCTTATGATGGGCTACGGTATGCATTAGGATATCTAGCCCGGTCTTCTTTCTAGCGGATACAGGAATTACCGGTACTCCAAGCATCTCAGGGAGTCGATGAAGATCAATCTCCATACCTCTTTCCTCAACAATATCCATCATATTCAGAGCAACAACAACAGGTATCCCTAACTCAATCAGCTGTAAAGTCAAATACAGATTCCGCTCTAAACTAGATGCATCTACAATATTGATAATTACATCTACATTGGAAGCAAGAATAAAATCCCTGGTCAATTTTTCTTCCATTGTATAAGATGTTAAACTGTATATCCCCGGTAAATCCACCAAACGAAACCGCAGATTATGATATTTAAAAGCTCCTTCTTTTTTCTCAACGGTTACCCCTGGCCAGTTTGCCACCTTTAAATTTGCTCCTGTAAGCATTAAAAAGCGTTGTCTTTCCACAGTTTGGATTACCGACAAAGCCTACCTTAAGATCCTCTTTCATACTTATGCCTCCCTCATTTGTATGGATTCTGCTATTTTTTTACCTAAGGCTAATCTAGTACCGCGAACCATGATAATGACGGAACCACTGCGATTTCGATTTAATAATTTTATTTTTGTCCCTCTTGTTAGACCTAACGCTTCAAGTCTTCGCATTGTAACTAATTCAAGCTCCAATGAAACAACAATATAAGTAAGATCCAATGTTGCATTCCCCAGTGTCATACTTTACATCCTCTTTCCCCTTGTATAATACTTATGTAATGTAAATTGCTAATTATAGTTATCATTGATAATATATAATTATGATTACAAAATACATGATTATTATAATATTTTCCATTTAATTGATAATAATTATCATTCGCTATTCCATTATACTTATATCGTAGATTTTTGTCAATAAAAAAACAATCCTCTCACAAAAAAGCTATTTTAAAAATTATAAAGCACACAGGTATAATACAATGAGCGCCGTTAAAAGTAATGCACTGTTAGAAAAACACCTACTATGATTTTTGTTGTCATAAGCGGATCTGCTTGGTCCGAAGAGTGACACACAAATCATAGTAGGTGTTTTTTAAATTAATTCTAGTTTTTTGAGTACATTTTTGAACTTATCTTTATCGATTGGCTTTCCTGCATAAGCAGTGCAACCCAGATCAAATGCTTTGGTTACATTTCTTCCCTCATTTAAGGCAGTTGTCATTATAATCTTTGCCCATTTATCCTCAGGAATTTGCCTTTCTTTTTCGATTTCTCTGATTTTTATAAGGGTTTGATAGCCATCTAAAACAGGCATCATAATATCAAGGCAGATTAAATCATAACCTTCACCGTTATCCAAAGCCATGGTGAATGCCTCAATGGCCTCCATGCCATCAACCGTTACATCACATTCCCCGTATTTCGATAAAAATTGCATCATAAATTTTCTACTTAAAAAATCATCTTCCGCTATCAATGTCCTCAATCTAAATTTCCCCCCTTGGTTCCGTTTTTTGATATCTTATCATAAAACTTAACTGGTTTTGCTATTTAACCAATTTTCAAGGAAAGCAAACAATTGCTCCATCTCTTGATCCGTACCAATAGAAATTCGAAGATAATTATCAATTCTAGGTAAATTAAAATAACGTACATA